>DATDCP010000339.1:0-11267 GCA_036524255.1 Chitinophagaceae bacterium | reverse complement strand
CCAAGGATCCATATTTTGTTTCAACAGGTAGTGGAAGCATTGGTTATCGACCGGGAGATAAATATTTCGTCAAAATATGAAACAGCAGACAGCAAAGCCAAAGCAACAGGTGACTTCCAGTTCATCGTAATGGAAAAATACCTGAGTCATGATAATGATCTTCCTTTCTTTGAACGTATAGTTATGAATTTTTATTTCTGGCTTAAAGAGATCAGTTTGTCTGAAGAAAAAGGATTTGGTCTTGACCAGAGCAATGTGACTGTTGAAAAATTCCCACTCATCATTGGAGAAGTAGAAAGGCTGCCGCTACGAAGAATACCCAATCAATAACAGACTTGTTCTATGTAAGACCCTAGTCTCATTTAAAACTATTATCTTTTCTATCTTAACTGCTATCACCTTTGCCACATTTTATCTATTATATCATTGGAGGGATTATCCTTCTATTAATACTTGTATACTTTTTCCAGGAGAGATTTATTTTCAAACCAGAAAAACTAAAACAGGATTTTGAATTCAAATATGATGTCCCATTTCGGGAATATTTTTTTGATATAGAACCCGGCGTAAGAATAAACGGGCTTCATTTCTTTCGGGAACAACCAAAAGGCCTCATACTTTACTTTCATGGTAACACAAGAAGCATAAAAGGCTGGGCGAAATATGCAAGAGATTTTTATCGATATGATTATGATGTAGTGCTATTGGATTATCGCGGTTTTGGAAAAAGTACTGGTAAACGTGGTGAAAAAGAAATGCTAAATGACATGCAGTTTATTTATGAAAAATTAAAAGAGCAGTACAAAGAAGATCATTTAATAATCTATGGACGAAGCATGGGAAGTGGCTTTGCCAGCAAACTTGCTGCAGATAACAGACCGCGATATTTAATTCTTGATGCCCCCTATTATAGCTTTAGAAAGGTCGTAGAAAGATTATTACCCTTTTTGCCAATAAGGTTGGTGCTGCGGTTTAATTTAAGAACCGACAAATGGATGGATGCGGTAAAATGTCATACCTATATTATACATGGCACAAAAGATCGGTTAATACCAATTTCTCATAGCGAAAAACTTCAAAGGATCAATCCAAGATTGATAACCCTGATCCGCATTCACGGTGGGCATCACAACGATCTGCCTTCTTTTGACGAGTACCACAATTTTATCCGGGATATTCTGAAATACTGATCCTGGCACAGCGAAAATTTCCCATTGTTAAGGAATCTATAATTAACAGCTTTTAGAGTTACATGGATTATTGTTTGAACGTATTACTTGTAAATGGAGGTATATATGAGGAAAATCTACACATTAGTTACTCTTGGATTTGTCTTGTTAGTTGCTGGTTGTAAAACCGCATCTAAACTTTACGACAAAGGAAATTATGACGAAGCAGTTGAGTTGGCGGTAAAGAAGCTGCAGAAAAAACCAGATGATGAAATGAGAGCATTGCTTCAAAGTGCTTATCAATATGCGGTAAATGATCATGAGACCCGCATTCATCAACTTAGTTATAATACAAACGATTTAAAATGGGAATGGATATACGCTGAATATTCTTCTTTACAAAGATTATATGAAGCGATCCATCGTTCTCCTGAAGCATTGGCGATCGTAAATCCTGCAGATTATTCATCTTACCTGCACACGTATGCCGATAAAGCCGCTGATACAAGATTTCAACGTGGAATGATGTGGATGGATAAAAACGACAAACTAAGTTTCAGAAATGCTTATAATGAATTTGGAGTAGCTCTACAGTACAGACCCGGCGATCTTACATTTATTGAAAGAAGAAATGAGGCATTTGAAAATGCAGTGGTCAATGTGGTGGTAATGCCAATGGAAAATAACCGTTACCGGTTTAGCTCTTACAACTATCATGAGATCACAAACTTTGAAAATGATCTGTTGCGCCAATTGCAGTATAATGCCGGCAACCCGTTTGTAAAATTCTATAGTTCATGGGATGCAAATACCCGTAATATCCACGTTGACCAGTTTGTTGATTTCCGTTTCAGCACTTTTGATCTTGGCAGAACAAGAGATGAAAGAAGTACAAGAGAAGTTTCAAAAGAAATTGTTGTAAAAGAAACAGTTTATCGTCCTGATTCAATTGTAAAAGAGTATAAAAAAGTGTTTGCAAAAATTACAACTACAAAAAGAACGATGTTATCTGAAGGTAACCTGCAGATAAATATCCGTGATGCCAGTGGTCGTTGGTTGTGGAATGATGATGTTCGCGGCAATCACAACTGGTGCACAGAATTTTCAACTTACACAGGAGATGAAAGAGCTTTGAGTGAAAGCGATAAGCAACTTGTAAACCGCAGACAGGATCATCCACCTCATGAAGATGAAATAACCAGGTGTATAATAAATGAAATAAACAGTAATATGCCTGGCAGAGCAAGAAATTATTTTAGTCGCTTATAGGGTTCGATATAGGTTTAATGAGAGGACATGATTCGTTCATGTCCTTTTTTGTTTTCATCTTTGCCGGTAAATGAAGATCAATTATAAAAAAGTTTGGAAATGGTTTAAGATCCTTGCCATTGTTTATATTCTCGGTGGCGTCGCACTTTATTTTTTACAGGATTATATTCTTTTTCACCCGGTGACATTAACAAGAGATCATAAATATAATTTTCCTGAAAAGCATAAAGATATCAATATCCCGATCACTGAAAATTCCAATTTAAATATTGTTCAATTTTTTTCTACTGACACAATAACAAAAGGCACAGTTCTTTATTTTCATGGAAATAAAAAAAACATTTCCTGGTATGCAAAGTATTCGTCTTACTTCACTAAGCATGGATATGAGGTTTGGCTAATTGATTACCCGGGGTTTGGAAAAAGTACCGGCAACTTCACCGAACAAACCTTATATGACTGGGCAAATTATATGTACAATTTTGCACGTACTAGATTCAGCCCTGACAGTATTATTGTTTATGGAAAAAGTATGGGTACAGGTATTGCTACACACCTTGCCTCTATACAACCCTGTAAAAAACTAATTCTCGAAACTCCTTATTATAATTATCCTTCCGTTATCAAGCATTATCTTCCCATTTATCCAATTGAATGGATGATACATTATAAGATCCCTACTCATGATTATATTGAAAAAGTAATAGCCCCCATCACAATTTTCCAGGGTACGGACGACTGGTTGGTAACATACAATAATGCAAAAAGATTAAGACCATTTTTAAAACCAGGGGATGAATTTATCACCATCAAAGATGGAGAACATAATGATCTTTTTAAATTTAAAGAAACAGTTGAGAAACTGGATTCGCTATTGAAAGATTAACTACTCCTCAAGTGTCACTTTACTCTTTCCCACCTTTAACTTATATCCAACACCTATCTTCAACGCATAGTTTTCTTTTTCATGACTTACAGGAAAATCAAAACAAACAGGGTAATCATAGTCAGCAACTGCATCACGAATGATCTCATGAACAGTTTGCCCGAATGGTCTTTCTGTGTCTTTCATATCTGTAAATCCTCCGACAATTAGTCCAGCCAGTTTATCAAGTTTACCACTTCGTTTTAATTGATACATCATCCTGTCAACATTATATAAATATTCACCTACATCTTCAATAAAAAGGATCCGGCCTTTTGTTTTAAGATCTGATTCTGTTCCTACAAGATGGGCCAGCAATGCAAGATTGCCACCAACTAATTCCCCGATCCCTTCTCCTTTTTTATTGAACTCATGTTTGTTACATTGATATTTTATTTTCTTCCCTTCCAGCACATGTCGTAGCGATTGCACAAATTCATTTTTAAATCCGTCTTCATTAAATGCATTTGCCATCGGCGCATGCAATGTCGAAATGGAATAATTACGATAAATATGCGAATGAAGGATCGTCACATCACTAAAACCAATGATCCATTTCGGATTCTTTTTAAAATTTGTAAAATCTATTTTATCGATGATACGGGTAAGGCCATAACCCCCTCTTGCACATAAAATGGCTTTTACATTTTCATCATCCAGCATGTGCTGAAGATCTTCAATTCTTTCTTCATCTGTTCCTGAAAAATAATGATACTGTTGCCCAATAGTTGTTCCGACCTTTGTAGTATAACCCCAATCTTCATTTATCACACGAATGCATTCTGAAACTTTTTCTACCGGCATAAACCCGGCGGGGCAAACTAATCCTAACGTATCTCCTTTTTGTAAGTAGGGAGGAATTTTGACCATACCAAATTGTTGTATTGTTAAATGGATAAATTGTTATCATGTTCAAAATAACAATTTAACCATTTAGCCATTTATCAATCAAATCTCTTTTAAAGTTACTTCTGCAGCGGAAACGGCTAATCGATGCTTCACCCCACATTTCAATGCATAATTATTTCTTTGATGACCAACGGGAAAATCAAAACAAACAGGATAACGATAGGCTTTTAGCTTTTCTAACACAACCTCCTGTAACGTTTTTCCGAAGTCATCTGAATCTTCATCAACTTTTATCTTAAACCCGCCAATAATTAATCCTTTTAATTGCGATAATTTTCCTGTTCGTTTCAAGTTCCAGAACATACGATCAACATTATACATGTACTCGCCTGTATCTTCTACAAATAAAATTTTTCCGGCAGTATTGATGTCCGATTTTGTACCCGCCAATGTTTCCAGCATTTTTAAATTACCTCCAATTAAAACTCCATCGGCAGTTCCCAATTTATTTTGTGGATTTGGAATTGCGGTATATTTCATTTTCTTTCCGCTTAATGCCAGTTGGATAGCTTCAATGGTTTCAATTTGTATAGGTTCTGCTAAACTCCAGTCATCGGGAAAACTATTACACATTTTTGAATGGATGGAAGCAATGCCAAAATTTTTATTGAGATGAGAATGAAAAACAGTGACGTCGCTAAAGCCTATGATCCATTTTGGTTTTGCTTTAAATTTTTCCCAGTTTAATTTATCGATAATACGGACAACGCCATAACCACCCCGGGCACACATAATGGCTTTTATTTTTGGATCATCCAGCATTTGTTGAAAATCTTTTGTCCTTTCTTCATCCGTTCCTCCAAATGTAAAATCTCTTTTATCGATCGTTTCCCCGATCTGGATCTTATAACCCCAGCTCTCCATTTTTTGTACGGCAGATCGAAGTTCCTCAGTAGTAATATAACCAGCAGGAGAAGTGATCCCAATAATATCCCCAGCTCTTAAAAAAGGAGGAGTAACAAAAAAGGTCTCATCCTCAATTGTCTGAAATTTAGGTAATGCCGGTAAATAAGAAGCCGTTAATGCCCCGATGGAAGATTGAATAAAACTCTTTCGCTTCATGGATTAAAGTTATCAGTTTTATGACATCTGATAGATTTTGCGGACGAATCGGTGAAGTTCGTCGCATCATTTTCAGTATTCATAAAAATAAAGGACTTTACTCATTAACTTGCCGGCAGGGCTAATTGGAGAAAATTTTGACCAGTTCGCTATTTCGACGCAACTTTTTTCGATTTTTTCACATCAAACCGGGATTACAAATGAATTGAATACTTTTGGAGTCCTTTTTAAAAACAAACTAAAAAACTTAAAAATGAAAATGATAAAAACCCTTATGATTGGCGCCACAGCATTTTTAGCAACTGCTGCACAATCACAAACTGTAGACGAGGTCATCAGCAAACATGTTGAGGCCATTGGCGGAAAAGAAAAACTCAGCCAGGTCAAATCCCTTTACACGGAAAATTCAGTAGATGTGATGGGCAATGCAGCTCCGCAAAAAGAATACCTCCTGGAAGGAAAAGGATATAAAAGTGAATTAGATTTTAATGGAACAAGCATTGTGCAATGCTTTACTGATAAAAGCGGCTGGATGGTGAATCCAATGGCGGGTGGAGCTGATGCACAGGCAATACCCGATGCAGTTTATAAGTCTGGGAAATCACAAATATATTTTGGCGGTCCGTTGATCGACTATGCAGCAAAAGGTTATAAAGCTGAGTTGATGGGAAAAGATGGCGGAAGTTTTAAAATAAAAATATCAAGTGATGGCAGTGAAAATTTTTACTTTATTGATGCTACAAGTTATTATTTGACCAAAAGCCTCATTAAAAGTGAAGTGATGGGCCAGTCAGTAGATATAACCACTACCTATTCTGACCACAAGAAAACTGATTTTGGAGTCGTTTTACCATACACTAAAAATGTAGATATGGGTATGTTCCAAATGTCTCAAAAAACAGAAAAGATAGAGGTGAACAAAGCGATCGATCCAAAGATCTTCGAAATTCCCAAATAAACAATGCTAGTGTAAGTTCTTGTTATGGGTACTTTAGGTACCCATTTTTTTATCCTCCTTATAAAATAAAAATTAATACTAAGAAGAATTATGTTGAACCTGTCATTTGGGGTAGCAGCTATTGAAAAATTCTTTTGCAAAATGCTTATCTTGATTAAATGATTACGGCTCCCTTTAACGGACAAGTAGCAATTGTAACCGGCGCCGGCCAGGGTATTGGCTTTGAAATTTGCAGACAACTTGCATTACAAGGCGCTTCAGTTTTATTGAATGATATAGATGAAAAGTTCACTTCCTCAGCAGTGAATAAAATAACAGATGAAGGTGGAAATTGTATCGGCCTGCCCGGAGATGCTTCCGATATTGATTTCATTAATAAGATGGTGAGCCAGGCTCTGAACAATTTTGGTAAGCTTACAATTGCTATTGCCAATGCTGGCATTACTTTATACGCAGACTTCTTTGACTATACTTCTGACTCATTTAATAAAGTGATGCAATTAAATCTTGGTGGAAGTTTTTTTCTTGCACAAGCTGCAGCAAAGCAAATGAAACAACAAGAAAGTGGAGGAAGTATTTTATTTATGTCTTCTGTTGTGGGTCATCAGGCCCATAAAAATTTAGCTGCGTATGCAATAACCAAAGCCGGCCTGGAAATGCTGGCAAAAAATTTAGTGATAGAATTATCTCCTTATAATATTAATGTAAATGCAATTGCTCCCGGTGCAACTCTCACTGAAAGAACATTAGAAGATAAAGAATATACAAGTACATGGAGCCGCATTACTCCATTGGGAAAACCTGCTACTACAAATGATATTGCGAATGCTGCACTATTTCTTGTTTCACCCAATTCAAGACATATTACAGGGCAAAGCTTGATAATTGATGGAGGATGGACATCGGTGAGCCCTTCGCCTTATTAATTTTATTTACTCCAGGCCTTTCTTAAAAAATTTATCCAGTTCTTGTTCATAATATTTTCTACGTCATTATTAGTGTATCCACGTTTCTTAAGCAATGAAGGGATTGTTTGCAGATCAGCAATTGTCTCTACATCATAAGGACATTGTTCTCTGCCATATCCTCCATCAAGATCGGAACCGATACCAACATGAAGAGTATTACTGGCGATCTGGCAGATATGATCAATATGATCGATCACTTTTTCCAAGTTGCAATTCATTTCCTTTGGCATTGATTTTTTTCTCACCCATCCGGGCACAATCATCCATGCATCAAAAGCAGCGCCGATCACTGCTCCCCTTTCAATCAATGCTTTTATCATATCATCACTGAACTGGCGGTTATGATCCACTAATGCCCGGCAGAGATTATGACTAGCCCAAACATGTCCATGAAAATTATCCATCGCCTGCCAGAATGCATCATCACAAAGATGTGTTGCATCTAGAATAATATTGAGCTCTTCCATTTTTTTGAGCAAGGCCAAACCATCTGCATTCATTTCACCTGTTGCATCGGTACCATTTGCATATCGACCGGGTCCGTAATGCCCGGGGCCAACAGCTCTTAATCCATATTCATAAGCTTTTTCCAAATGCTGAACAGTTACTAAAGAGTCGGCGCCTTCCAAACTTAAGATATAACCAACAGGCTTTTGTTCATGTGGCCCATCATCATTCCAAACATCGAGATGAATATTTAATGAACGCAGATCTTTTATTTGCACCATCTCTCCCTGTTCTTCCATTGCTTTATACCATGCCAGCTGTGCTTGTGTTGCAGCCCATGCTTGTTCGGGTGAATGCCACCCGGGTAAAGGATTATCCGGTGAAACATACCTGGCAATCTGTGTTGCTACAACCAAACCAATATTTCCTTTTTTTAATTCAGGTAAAGAAACCGTAGCATTGCCCCGACCGGGTTTATCATTCAACCCTTTTTCTCTTGCGTTAATATCCTGAATTGGTTGTTGCAGATCACGGTTCCATTCTATAGCATTCCAGGCAAGATCAAGATGGGCATCGACTATGAACATTCAATTTGGTTTGAGGTTCGAGGTTTGAAGTTTGAAGTCAACATCGAACCTCAAACTTCAAACTTCAAACAGTTATCTTTCTGTCTCTCGAAACAGTCTTCCACTCTCCTGTTACTTTTCCATTCTCAATTGTATAAACTCTTTCATATAAAGCCACGGTTGGACAAACATGATATGGTAAACCATAAAATATATCCCCCACTTTATAAGGATGATGTTCGCTTATTTCTAATACAAGGTGTTCTTCACTTTGCCCAACAGGTTTTAATCCCTTAGTATTTAAGAAGAAAACTCGTCTTGTGATCTCGTTTTCCGCGGCAACTGATTTATGCCCGAGATCGGTACAAATTTTATTGGTTGAAGGCAAAGAAATTACTCTTGTTATTAAAACTATAGCTGGTAAAAAATTTTGTTCAGGGCAAAGGTCGGTATAACCCTTATCCCAATAAACAAATGTACCGGGGCTGCATTCGATACTTTTTCTTTTACAATGAACTGAGAAGGCTGGGGAACCACCCATAATGATGGTTGGAAGTTTTAATTTTTCATTCAGTTTTTCAACCAATGAAAAAGCTTCGTCACACTTTTGCTTTTTTGTTTCAAAATCAACATCTCGTATATGGCCGTCGTAGGCATGAAGTCCCACAAATGAAATCCCATTTAAGGTTTTGCAATGATCGAATAAAGCAATAGCATTTTCATCGGGAGAAATTCCTGTTCGATTCATTCCAACATTCATATCAAAATAAACAGGAACTGAAATATTCTCAACACTAAATGCTAAAGCCTGTTCACTAGCTGCAGTAATATTATCTGTAAGACAGGAAAATTTAGTTGAGGGATATTTTTTAATAAGTGAAATGAACCGACTCAATTTCGGTCCAAGCGGTTGGTATGCCAACAAAACATCGGGTGCATTACATTGAGCAAGCATTTCCGCTTCAGCAATAGTGGCACATTTAAATTTTGTAATGCCTGCATTCATCATCAGCTTGGCAACATCCGGAGATTTATTGGTTTTGATATGCGGTCGCAAACGATCTACATCACCAATCATATCAATGGCCAATTGAATATTGTGTTTTACTCTATCAGGAAAAACGACCAAAGCAGGAGAATCCAGTTCGTTGATGTTTTTTATTTCAAACCAGTTTTCAGACATACATTTAATAGATTTCAAACATTGCTTCAATTTCCACTGCAACATTTCCTGGCAATGAACCCATGCCTACTGCACTGCGAACTCCTTTTCCATTATCTTCTCCCCACAATTCAACAAACAATTCACTGCAGCCATTAATAACAATGGGATGTTTTTCATATTCAGGCGTTGCATTTACCATACCGAGTACTTTTATTACTCTTTTAACTTTTCGTAGATCACCTAACTCAGCTTTCAGAGAAGAAAGAATAGCAAGACCGCATTGCCTGGCAGCGACTTTTCCTTGTTCTTCATTCAGATCCTTTCCTAATTTTCCAGTTATTGAGCTTCCATCAGTCTTTACAGAAATATGCCCGGAAACATAAAGATTCTTTCCATCAATGAGGCAGCGTTTATAGATCCCTTTGGATGCAGGAAGTGTTGGTAATTCGTAACCAAGTTCCTTTAGTTTTACTTCTATTGATTTATTTGACATAACCAGCGTTTAATTTTTCTCAATGTAAATAAAATCTGCTAATCGCAATGGTTTGGGCAATGGTCTTTAATCCGGTATTTTTGCAGACTTTGGTTGTTTCCTCTCTTTGATGAATAGCCCTTCGCTAAGCTCAGGGTGACAAAGTAGATCAGGTGAATAGTGAACTAAAAGTACAAGAGTGCGACGCAACGGAAGTTGAGCAGAGAATAGGAAGATGATAACATAAAAATTTACCGAATAAAGAAGATGACTGATCATAAAAGAATATTAGTTACGGCAGCATTACCTTATGCAAACGGGCCGGTACATATCGGGCATATGGCCGGTGTGTATGTACCTGCAGATATTTATGTTCGCTATCAACGGGCACGGAAACGGGATATAAAATTTGTTTGTGGCAGCGATGAGCATGGTGTGCCCATCACCATCCGTGCAATGAAAGAAGGTGTGACCCCGCAACAAATAGTTGATAAATATCATGCCCAGATCAAAGAAAGTTTTGAGCAGATGGGAATTTCATTTGACATCTATTCACGTACGTCCAATAAAGTGCATCATGAAACTGCTTCAGCATTTTTTAAAAAGTTATACGACGATGGTTTGTTTGAGGAAAAAGAAACGGAACAGTATTATGATGAAAAAACAAAAACATTTTTAGCGGACCGTTATATTATTGGTACTTGTCCTGTTTGTGCAAATCCAAATGCATATGGTGATCAATGTGAGAAATGCGGTTCGTCATTAAGCCCTGAACAATTAATTAATCCCCGCAGTGCATTGAGTGATGCCGTGCCTGTAAAAAAGAAAACAAAACACTGGTATTTCCCATTGCAGGATTATGAGCCCTGGTTAAACGAATGGATCATTGAAGGACACAAAGAATGGAAGAATAATGTGTATGGTCAGTGCAAAAGTTGGTTGGATAAAGGTTTGCAATCGAGAGCAATGACAAGGGACAGTAGCTGGGGAATAAAAGTTCCAAGCCCTCCGGCCCCCGAAGGGGGAGGCGGAAAAGTATTGTATGTATGGTTTGATGCGCCGATCGGATATATATCTGCTACAAAAGAATTGACTGATAAATGGGCCGATTACTGGTGTAAAGAAGATACTAAGCTTGTTCATTTTATTGGTAAGGATAATATAGTTTTTCATTGTATCATTTTCCCGGCTATGCTAAAGGCGCATGGAAATTTTGTATTGCCTGATAATGTTCCTGCCAATGAATTTTTAAATATTGAAGGTGATAAAGTAAGTACCAGTCGTAACTGGGCCGTGTGGGTACCTGATTATGTTAAAGATTTTCCGGGTTGTGAAGATGTGCTTCGTTATGTTTTAT
>DATDCP010000338.1:0-6884 GCA_036524255.1 Chitinophagaceae bacterium | reverse complement strand
TTGCAGTTTATTATTACAATCAACTATTTTATATCCAAACTTAGCGACAGGTGGTTTGACTTGTATTGGTAAACTTAACGAATCTGCGCAACCATTATTCGAGACTACAAGTTTCACATTTAAAAATCCTGTATCCACATAAGTATGTGTCGGGTTTTGTATTGTGGAAATTAAGCTATCTCCAAAATCCCACAACCACTTTACTGTTGCACCGGGTGAGGTTGTCGAAAGATCTGTGAATTGGATTGATGTACTTGCACAACTATTATTCGGGGTAAAGCTAAAATTGACTGAAGGAGGAGTTCCCGTCAACACTCCATTGGGAATACTTACTGTTTCTACACATCCATTTTGTGTTGTAATTGTAAGTTGAATAGTATAGCTACCAGCAGTTGAATAAGTATGAGTTGGAGATTGGGTTGAATAGTTAGCACCAGGTTCTCCTAAATTCCATGAATAACTTAAAACACTATCTACAGATTGAATGGATGCAACAGGCTGAAATGTGAATGGGATGCATCCGCCATTAGGTGCATTACTGATCCGCACAATTGTAGGACTGATCTTTATGTATTGATATTTAGTTATCGTGTTGCTGCATCCACCTGGTAGTGTAATTGTTAAGGTAACAGTAAATAAACCCATACTATTATAAGTATGCGAAGGATTTTTGGTGGTAGCCGTAGTACCATCCCCAAAATCCCAAAGCCATGTGGAAGCCGATGGACTTAGATCAGAAAATTGAACTGTAAAAGGTGTTTTACAAGACGTAGAATCGTTTGCTGTGAAATTTACTGGTGGTTGTGTATTAACTGTAACAGTTTTTGTAATTGAATCAATACAATTTCCATAGTTATTAATTAGCCTGACCTGGAAAGGGCCGCCTGATAAATATGTTTTTGTCGGATTGATTTGTGAAGTAGTAGTTCCATCTCCAAAGTCCCAAAAAGAAGAAGATGGTGCAGGTGAAGAATTATTTTGAAATGTAACAGACTGTCCCAGGCAAATACTGGCCGGAGCTGTAAAATCAGTTGTTTTGCCCGCTACAACAATATTTTTTGTTAGAGTACCATTACATCCCAAATCACTTTGAACAGATAACTGCACTGGATATGTACCGGGAGATGCATATGTAACTGTTGGATTACTTATCGTTGATGAAGATGGGCTACCACTCCCAAAATTCCATAGATAACTTAACGTACCGGGTCCGCTCGACTGATCCTGGAAACTGATACTAAAAGGTCCCTGGCAAGTTGTGGGTTGTGAATAAACAAAATCAACATCAATACCATTAATGATCCTGATGTATCGGCCGAATGCGGCATAACTCTGGCATCCCGTGCTACTGGTGATCAGTAGTGAAACGGTATAAAATCCCGCAGCTGTATATTGATGAGAAGGATTTTGTAATGTGGAGGTACCTCCATCTCCGAAATTCCAGCTCCACGATGTAATTGTACCTCCGTTCGGGGGTGATGTTGACAGGTCAGTGAACTGTATGGTAGCCGGCACACAGGCCGTTGTAATATTTGCCGTAAATGAAGCCGCTGGCGCTGGAAATACAGTTATATAATTTATTTTTTCTTCTTCATCTATACCGGCAGTGTTTCTTGCAATCAACTTCACAGTATAATTGCCGGGTGTAGAAAAATTGACAGTAGGATTTTGCAGAGATGATAATTGACCGTTACCAAAATCCCAAACCCAAGATGTAGGAATGTTTGTAGAAAGATCGGTAAACTTGACGGTTAGTGGCGAACATCCCGAAACCTTGTCGGCACTAAAATTTGCCACAGGAGCCTGGGAAATAGCAATTGTTGAGAATACGAAAAGCGGTATTGATAGGGATGTTAGATAGAGTTTCAGGGAACTCGCTTTTAAATGTCGTACATTAAAAAGTGATCTTATATAGTTATAATAGGGTCGCAAGAATTGGTTATTTAGAATAATGATTAACTGATTTTAAAATGCAGGATAAAGGATTAGGCTAGCAAAAGTCTAAAATAAACAAGGCCAGTTATTGACCTCACCTATTGTTTTTCGTTTAAAAGATCCACAGCGAAGCTGTTGATCAAGGTAGGATAGGATCTATTATTGTTTATCTAAACGTAAAGTCTTTACTTCTGTCCCATTGGTCTGCTTCGCTTCCACATAAGTCCAGCCACTATTAGTAATATTCCATGTGCCGTTTATAAGTGAAATTGGGGTTGGCGATCCTGGAAAATCTGCCCAGGTGGTCATTGCCGAAGCATTTCCATCCCAATTACCACTTCTCTCTTTCACGCCATTCAGTATAGCATCAACGGTTTTATTACTATAATATTGAAATTTATAGTCAGAAAAACTTGTAGTTATATCAGTACTGTTTTGAGTAAATTTTGTGATCTTCCACTGACCGTCAGTCATGGCTTTAATTACGAGATCTTCACCAATTTTTTCGGCTGTTTTTTTACAACTTCCCAGGAAAATCACTATTAACAGCAGGGGTATTAGTTTTTTCATAAGTGGGCTTAAATGGAGAGGCAAGATAATTATTATCAGCGACCTATGCAATAGTAAAAAAAGGCATTTTATAAATACAAAAACCGCTCCCGGAGCGGCTTTTAATTATTTTTTTAGAGAGATTTATTTTGGAAAGCCAGCGGTTGCCTTTACTTCGTTTAATTGTTGCACATGACGATTAGTGTGTGAAGAGATCATAAGACAAAGCTGGTAACAATCAAGCATCCCAAAGGACATTTGTACAAAATGATTGCGAAGATCCTCAGAAGTTGCTTTTATGTATTTAATATGAGCTGTCCTTGTTGTTTTAAAATCATTCATTGCTTCATCAAGAGATTTATAAGGAGCATTCTGAGGCTCGAAGGGAGAAGAGGTTTTCATTTTATTTGTTCTGTCTTCTAGCATTTTTATTACTTGCTCATCTGTCACTTTCAGATCTTTCTTTTTTTCTGGTGTCGGACCGGCCTTCATGCTCGCTTCAAGCCTGTCCCAGAGTCCTTTTTCAGATATGGCTAAATGATAAACACATTCCTGTACTGACCATTTATCTGCAGAAGGTTTATAAGATAACTGTGCTTCACTCAGTCCTTTGATCGCCTCCTGCAATTCAGCCTTTGTGTTTTTCATATATTCAGCGGCAAACTTTCTTTCTTTTTTTGAAAGAACATCATCTGTTGGTGTGCCGGCTAAACCTGAAAAAACGAGGAATAAAAGAAGCAAGTAATTGTAAGTTTTTCTCCTTGGCATAACAATAGGTTTTTTCAAAATAGAAATGGGGGCCGGGAGTGATTTCTGAGGGATGGGACAGAAAAGTTACGAAAGCATTTGAAAACAGCTGTCATTTTTTTTACACTTTTGGCGAAAATATGGCAATTCTGGCTTTATTATCTTTAGCCTATGAAAATAAAAGATGTTGTTACATCACTCGAAGCCATGGCTCCGCTTTCTTTGCAGGAGAACTATGATAATGCGGGCCTTATTACGGGCGATGAAAATGCTGATTGCACTGGTATATTGGTCTCTTTGGATACTACTTCCGCAGTTGTCGATGAAGCGGTAAAAAAAGGTTGCAACCTCATTGTCTCACATCACCCGATCGTTTTTTCAGGGTTAAAAAAGATAACAGGGAAAAATTATGTACAGAAGTCAGTTATTAAAGCTATTAAAAATGATATAGCTATATATGCAATTCATACTAACCTCGATAATGTATTAAATGGGGTTAATGGCAAGGCCGCTGAGTTGCTCGGCTTAAAAAACATGTCTGTTCTTGCTCCAAAAGAAAATCAACTTAAAAAATTATTCACTTTTATTCCAACCACCCATGCAGATAAGGTGAGGCAGGCAATATTTGATGCCGGGGGCGGGCATATAGGAAACTATGAGGAATGCAGTTTTAATGCGGAGGGATTCGGGACTTTTAAAGGCGGTTTAAATACCGACCCCTATGTTGGCAAACCAGGAAAACTTCATTTGGAAAATGAAATAAAAGTTGAGGTCATATTTCCGGGTTGGCTTGAGGGTCGGATAATAAATAGCTTGCTGGCTGCACATCCTTATGAGGAAGTAGCTTATGATATAATCAGATTGGATAATCGATTTTCATCTATAGGTACCGGTGTAATTGGGGAATTGGAAGAGTCTGTGGATGAAAAAGTATTTTTAGAAACCTTAAAAGAAAAATTCAAACTTAGTGTCATCAGGCATACCGAGTTATTAGATAAAAAGATCAATAAGGTAGCCATATGCGGAGGTGCAGGAAGTTTCCTGATTTCCAATGCATTGTCGGCTGGGGTTGATTGTTTCGTAACCTCTGATATTAAATACCATGAGTTTTTCGATGCCAACGATAAAATCCTCATCGCCGATATCGGCCATTATGAAAGTGAGCAATTCACCATCAACCTTTTGCAGGAATTTTTGGAACTAAAATTCCCTACCTTTGCCGTCCTTAAAACAGAAGTGAATACGAACCCTGTGAGGTACTTTTTATAAGTTGAATAGCGAACAGGAAGTACAAGAGTGCGACGCAAGGAAAGTTTAATAGTAATTATAAAAGCTGGGTTCTTATTAAAACTATCAAATAAAAACAATCATCAATAAATGAGTACAGTTAAAGAATATTCAGTTCAGGAAAAACTTACCAGCCTGGTATCGCTTCAGAAAATTGATTCAAAGCTGGATGAGTTAAAAGTATTGAAAGGCGAATTGCCAATGGAAGTTGCTGACCTGGAAGATGAGATCCAGGGTTTGCATGCAAGACAAACACGTATTGAAGAAGAGATAAATGGCATTACTGAATTTATCGAGCAAAAAAAGGAAGCCATTAAGGAATCAGGTGGATTGGTTAAAAAATACGAGAAGCAAAGCAACAACGTAAAAAATAACCGTGAGTTTGAAGCGATTAATAAAGAGATCGAGATGCAGCAACTGGAAGTGAAGCTTGCAGAGAAGCATATAAAAGATGCTACTGATGAGATCTCTGAAAAAGCAGTACTTCTTGAAAAGGCTAAGAAAACAATTGGAGCTAAAGAAGGTATTCTGAATACAAAGAAGGAAGAACTTGAAAAGATCATTGCTTCTACTGAAAAAGAAGAAAAGCATTTCAACAAAATGGCAGCTGAAGCAAAGGAATCAGTTGATCCCCGTTTGCTGACAAGCTATTCTAAGATCCGCCACAGCTATCGCAATGGGTTGGCGGTTGTACAAGTAGAAAGAGATGCTTGCGGCGGATGTTTCTATGCGATCCCTCCTCAAAAACAAAGTGAGATACGCCAGCATAAAAAGATCATGGTTTGCGAGAACTGCGGTCGTGTGTTGGTTGATAACGATCTTCACGCATCAGTTGAGATAAAATAATTTATAAATAGATTTTTTTTACCCCGTTCTCGCCTTAGGCGAGACGGGGTTTTTTGTTGCTTCGTCATCGCTGCGCTCTGACTCGCAATGACGAGTAGAGTAAAAAATACAGGATAATCTTTTTGTTTTAAATTGCGCTTCATGCTGAAACAACTTTCTATTCAGAATTACGCCATCATCGATGCTATTGATATAAAATTCCCTGGGGGAATGAATGTAGTGACTGGGGAGACTGGCGCTGGAAAATCCATCATCATGGGTGCATTAGGATTGATACTAGGCGATCGAGCAGATTCAACAGCATTGGTGAATAAAGAAAAGAAGTGCATTGTCGAAGGGTTTTTTAAAACAGATAATAAAGCTGGCGTAAAATTTTTTTTAAAAACTAATGAACTTGATGGCGAAGAAGAATTGGTTTTACGAAGAGAAATTGCGGTAAATGGAAAATCAAGGGCATTTATAAATGATACTCCAGTCAACCTTGAACAACTAAGAGAATTAAGTAGCCTGCTTGTAGATCTTCACCAGCAATTTGATGCATTACAGTTGGGTGAAAATGATTTTCAGCGGGAAGTGGTGGATGCCCTGGCAGGTAATAAAAATATTATTGGAGAGTACGGGGTCATTTATAGTGAATGGAAAAGAATTCAGCAAGAACTCGATGAACTGAAAGATCAAAAAAAACAATTCGACAAAGAAGCTGATTATAACCGATTCCAGTTCACTGAACTTGATGAAGCAGGCTTTCGCGAAAATGAACTGGAAGAGACAGATGTTGAATTGAAAATGCTGAACAATTCCGAAGGAATTAAAAGTGCATTATCAAAAGTATATTTTGAATTAAAGGAAAATGAAAGCCCGGTAGTAAATCAATTGAAAGTTTTATCAAATCAATTACAGGTTTACGCTTCATTTCACCCGCAACTTCCCGAACTGATAAAAAGATTGCAATCTGCGCAATTAGAATTGCAAGATGTTGCCGGAGATCTAAATAATATCAGTGATCATATTAATTACAGTCCAGAAAAAATTGAACAATTAAATGACCGGCTTTCGTTGGGGTATAAGCTGATGAAGAAACACGGAGCAAAAACAACCAATGAATTGTTGACAATTCAAAGTCAACTCCAGGAAAAATTACAGGAAGTTTTGAATATAGATGATAATATTCAGCAAAAAGAAAAAGAGTTAACAGCTACTTATAAAAATGCGTTGCAATTAGCAAATGAAATTTCGGAAGGAAGAAAACGACAGGTAAAACCACTTGAAGAAAAAGTAAACAATTTGCTTGCGCAGGTAGGAATGCCAAATGCAAAGATCAAGGTTGAGATAAAAGATGAGATGGGCTTAAATGCTTTTGGGAAAAACAGTATTGAATTTTTATTTGATGCTAATCGCAGCAAACAATTTTTGCCTGTAAAAAAAGTAGCGAGTGGTGGTGAACTGAGCAGGTTAATGCTTTGTATAAAATCTTTAGTGGCACAAAAGCTGGATATGCCTACATTGATATTTGATGAAAT
>DATDCP010000337.1:0-4747 GCA_036524255.1 Chitinophagaceae bacterium | reverse complement strand
GTTTGGGCCTGATGGAAAATTATACGTGGGTGTTGGGGAAAATGCAAACACTCTTCATGCGCAAAATTTAGATACTTATCATGGAAAAATTTTGCGGATCAATTCAGATGGCAGCGTGCCTGCAGGAAATCCATTTACTGGTGGCACAGCTCAACGCCAAAGAGTTTGGGAATACGGCATGCGTAATCCATATACATTGTCAATTCAGCCGGGAACAGGTCGCATTTTCGTAAACGATGTTGGACAAAATGCGTGGGAAGAAGTTAATGATTGTACAACAGGTGGGCTAAATTATGGTTGGCCAACTGCAGAAGGATTCAGTAGCAATCCTGCATTTACAAATCCTGTTTATGCATATGCACATGGTGGGGGAGTTGGTTTTGGATGTGCAATAACCGGTGGCACTTTTTTTAATCCAACCTCAAGCAATTATCCGTCTCAATACACCGGCAGATATTTCTTTTTAGATTTTTGTAATAACTGGATCGACATGCTTACACTATCCGGTAGTACTGCAACAAGAACAAATTTTGCCTCATCAATTGCCGGCAGTCCAGTAGGTATGGCAACAGGACCTGATGGAAATCTTTACTTTCTTTCAAGAGCAAATAATGCAGTATATAAAATTACTTTTACGGGTTCTACAGCGCCGGTCATTACTACGCAACCGCAAAGCATTAGTGTTGCGGAAGGAAATTCTGCAAGTTTCACAGTTACTGCCAACGGCTCACAACCCTTAAGTTATCAATGGAGAAAAAATACAGTTAATATTAGCGGCGCTACCAGTTCCACTTATACTATTCCTGTTGTTTCGACTGGCGATGCAGGAAATTATTCTGTAGTGGTAAGTAATAGTGCAGGTAACGCGACAAGTAACAATGCTGTATTAACTGTTACACCTGCTAATCAATTGCCAACCGCAACAATAAATACTCCGGGTGCCGGAGCAACTTATGCAGGCGGAAATTTCATAAATTTTTCGGGAACAGGAACAGATCCTGAACAAGGGAGTCTTCCTGCTTCAGCATTTGAATGGTATGTGATATTTCATCATGATGCGCATACACATCCGGGTCCGACAGCACCTGACGGTGTAACAAGCGGATCTTTTTCAATTCCCAATAGCGGTGAGACTGCTGCCAATGTTTTCTATCGTCTTTATCTTGTTGTTACAGATGCACAGGGCGCCAGGGATACAGCTTTTACTGATATTTTACCACGTACATCCACAATAACATTAAACACCAATCCGCAAGGTTTACAAATAACACTGGACGGGCAACCATTTACTGCGCCATTAACGGTTACAAGTGTTGAAGGCATGTTACGTACTATTGGAGCACCATCACCACAGGGCATTTATTCATTCAGCAATTGGAGCCAGGGAGGAACTGCAACACAAACATTTGCAACACCAGTTAATGATGTAACCTATACGGCTAATTTTAATGCAGGAACAATTATTACTCTTGATCCAATAGCAGATGCTTATGTGAACGGTGGTAAAAATGCAAACAATAATTTTGGCTCAGCAACATCGCTTATTGATCAAACAAATTCATCACCAAATAAAAGCTATGAAACATTTCTGAAATTTGATATCTCAACCATTAGTGCAAATCCATCTTCTGTTATTTTAAGGGTGAATGGAAGACTGAGCAATACACAAACTCCATCTATCTCAGTGGAAGCACATAATGTAACAAACATATCATGGCTGGAGAATACTATTACATGGAATAATAAACCTGCTGCACAACCTGCGATCCTTGCTAGCGTTAATGTTAACAGCACGGCAAATCAATACTATGAATGGGATCTGACATCGCATATCGCCAGTTTAAGAAATGCAGGCATCAATTCAGTAACTCTAAAATTGATCAATACAAATTCTTCAAATAACCAGGTAATTTTTAATTCAAAAGAAGCCGTATCAAACAGACCACAATTAGTTATTACAGAAGCAGCAGCACGGTCCGCATTAATTACAAAAAATGAAAACCCTGCAATTGGGATCGGTGTCAATGTTTATCCCAATCCTGTAAAAAATGTTTTACATGTTATTACTAATGCAGGATCTGCTACATTGAAACTTTATGATGCAAGTGGACGGTTAGTAAAGCAGCAGCAGTCGAATGGAAGAACAATACAACAAATAACTGTCGGCTATCTAAAGAATGGATTGTATTTATTAAGGATCGAAAATGCAACAGGAGTGACAGCAAAAAAAATAGTGATCCAGAACTAGAACAATAATAAGGGGCAGTTTTACTGCCCCTTATTATTAACGTAAAGTGTATTATAGCCGACTTCTTTATTTATTTTTCTGTAAAATCCATATCCCTTCCATATGATTCTTTTACAAAAAGTGCAGCTATAAAACCAGTGACCATGATTATAATACCAGTCACCCATGCACCGGTAACATAATTATTAAAGACATCCTGGCTTCGTAAAAATTGAAATAATAAAAGGATCAAAGGAAGAAAACCTCTTACCAGGTTAGGAATGGAGATCGCTGCAGTTGCTCTTAAATTAGTACCAAATTGCTCAGCACTCATCATGATATATAAAACTGAAATACCCGCACCAAATCCAAGACCCATACAAATGAGGTACATATTAAAAGCACTGCCCCCGCCTTTTAAAGCAAAAAATAAAAGAATGAAAACAGCGGTGATACCATAAAAAATAAAGAGTGTCTTTTTTCTGCTCTTTATATAATTGCTGAGGATACCTGCTGTCATATCTCCAATACCAAGAGCGACATACTGTAGCATTAATGCTTTAGGTTGACTGAAACCGGTTATTTCAAACTGTTTGGCAAATTCATCAGCAAAGGTTATCAGCACACCAATGATATACCATACTGGTAAGCCAATTAGTATTCCACGCAGGTAACGGAAAAAACGATCCTTGTTATTTAGCAGCATCCAGTAGTTTCCCAATTTTACTGTTGCTTGTTTCATTTTATCATACATATGACTTTCCAAAACACGTACTCTTAAAAACAATAACGCAATGCCCATGCCGCCACCGATAAAATAGGATAGCCGCCAGTCTTCGCCGCTTAAGTCATGGACAAAATAAGCGGTAATGCTACCCAATACACCAGCAGTAGCAATGATCGAAGCCGCGATCGCTCTTTTTTCTTTTGGAAGAAGTTCACTTGTCAATGTTATGCTGGCACCTAATTCACCGGCCAATCCAAGGCCAGCTATAAAACGAAGCCACATGTACTGATCAATATCATTAACAAAGCCATTAGCAATTGTGGCCAATGAATAAAGCAGGATAGAACCAAACAATACACTCTTCCTTCCTTTTTTATCTCCTAATATTCCCCAAATGATACCACCGATAGCCAGTCCAATCATTTGCAGGCTGATAGTTTTCTCACCAATATTTTTCATTGCTGATTCAGCTACCCCAAGATCAGCGAAACTTGATTTTCTTACGATATTAAAAAGAAGCAGGTCGTAGATATCTACAAAAAACCCTAATGCACCTACAATGACAGGAAGAGAAAAAACGCCGTATTGCTTTTGTTGCATTCGTTGGTTTAATACGGAAGATAAAAGAATAAACTGAATCGTCCTATACTTTAGGAGTTCGATCCTTCTCTTCGCAACAAAGAATAGATTGGGGCTAATTTTTTTTATTTAAGATCACTTGTAAGTCCCCGAATTAACTGAAGTGAAAAATTAAAATATGGACTTTATTGGCACGAGTTCAAAATTTTTATTATACTTCATCATTTCTTTTAATAATGCTGTATGCCCGGATCCAAAGATCACCAGGATCTTTTTTTCCTTCCCATCCAACCTCTTTAAAATGTTTTCATAAATGATCATATTCCTTCTCCACCATTCGCTTGTTAAGTATGACCCGATATGATTACCTTCTTTACCTGCAACAAGAAAATCAAAATAAGCACCTACCTGCAAGGCTGCAACTGCATCTGTATTTTGATTCACTAATATTTCCCTGATCGTATTTTTCTTCAGTGATTCATTAAAATCATTTTGTACACTATCGATCGATCTTTTCATATAACCAAGCAGGTTAAATTGCTTCGCTTCAGTTGCGGATTTTACAAGACTGTCAAAAGGGAATTGCGCATCCCTGTAATCAACTGCATATAATGATGAATTTAATTCTTTAGCCAGGCGGTAACCCAATTGATGAGTTTCGGTACCCCTGAGGGTGAACTGTCCGCTTTTAAATTGAATAATATTGCTATCCAGCCTTCCCTGGCGTTCAACAGATACTTCTACAAATATTTTATCAGGTTTAAATTGTTTTAATATTTCTACGACCTCCATTACTTCCTTTTGTCTCTTTTCTGAAAGGATATTGGCATTTTCAAATTTTGCCACATCCAACCCGGGATTATCGAAATGAAAGCATCCCAACAATAATACTTTTGTTTTGGGTTCCTGGCCCAAAGCCGAAGCAGCTAAGAAAACAGAGATGCTGCAGAAAAGAAAGATCTTTCTCATTGCGTAGTTTTTTAATAAGACGCAACGGAGGAAAATAGGTTACCGACTGATCAGAAATTGATCATTGCCTGGTAAGACGTACTTTTATTTCTCTTTGCCCAATCTTTTTTCGATCCAATCCTTTGAAATAGTTGAAAGTAGTTTTATGATATCCTGCTTGCCAGCTTTAAAACCATGATTGGCTCCTTCTATTTTTTTCAGCTCAGCAAGTGGAAGTGATGAGGTTACCTTTTCTATCAATTTCC
>DATDCP010000336.1:0-19413 GCA_036524255.1 Chitinophagaceae bacterium | reverse complement strand
TTTATTTCCTTTGCAAAATCATACCAGGAAATAATTCCTTCATTACTGAAATTATAGATCCCGGGGTTCCAATCATAGATCTTCAAATGGCAAAATCCAATTATATCAAAAATTGTCTCTGCCAGGTCCGCAGCATTTGTTGGAGAACCCAATTGGTCTTTGATCACTTTTATTTGATCTTTTTCACTCATCAATTGGATCATTGTCTTTACAAAGTTTTTTCCTAATGATGAATAAAGCCATGATGTGCGAATGATAATGCTGTCAGGATTTAATTGCAGGACTTGCTCCTCTCCTTCCAGTTTTGAAGCGCCATAAACATTTATTGGGTCAGTGAGGGCACTTTCTGTATAGGGATAAGCGGCTTCGCCATTGAAAACATAATCTGTTGAAATATGAATGAACTTAGTGTTATGTTCTTTACAAATGGCAGCAAGCACTCCAACTGCTTCGCCGTTAATCAGGAAAGCCAGGTCTTTTTCGGATTCAGCTTTATCAACAGCAGTGTAGGCGGCGCAATTAATGCAATAAGCAGGTTTTAGTGTATTGAAATAATTTCTTACCAATTCAAACTGGTGAATAGGCAGATCTTCTTTTGAAAGAAAAACAAATTCTAACCCGGAATTCAAAGTTGAAAATTCCCGGAGCTCTTTACCTAATTGCCCATTACCCCCTGTTACCAGTATTTTGGACTTTACTTTCATTCAGTATAAATAAAATTGTTCCTGCACTGAGCAAATAAAGATAGCCCTTTATCTTTTTCAGATATTATTTCTTTTCCAGCAGGAATTTTCCAATCAATGCTCAAAAAAGGATCATTATACAAAATGCCGGCTTCACTGTCCTTATTGTAAAATGAATCGCATTTATAAAGCACCTCAGCTTTTTCACTGAGTACAGAAAATCCATGAGCAAATCCTGCAGGGATAAACAATTGTTTTTTATTTTCATCCGAAAGCTCAATAGAAAAATTTTTTCCAAAAGTTGGCGAGCCCTTGCGAATATCAACAGCAACATCTAAAATCCTTCCTGATAACACTCGTATTAGCTTTACCTGCGCATATGGATTAAGCTGATAATGTAACCCCCGGATCACGCCATAATTTGATGCTGATTGATTATCCTGGACAAAATTTATCTCAATTCCTTCAGCACGGAAAGTTTGAAGATTAAAAGATTCGAAAAAATATCCTCGACTGTCCTCGTGTATTTTAGGTTCAAATACCAGTAAGTTGGATATGGGTGTCTGTATAAATGGCATACTATAAACTCCAGTAAATTCTTTTTTTAATTTTATCCCGAAATAACCCTTTCAGGTCATAAATAACAGCATGCGGTTTTGTGATCGATAATAGGTACTCTTCATCCATTTCTTTGAACTGATCGTGTGAAACCGCAAGAATAACAGCATCATAATCAGTTCCATTGATCTCTGTTAAACCAAACCCGTACTCATGCATCACTTCGTCATATGAAGCACAAGGGTCATGAACATCTACATTGACTGAGAATGATTGCAGCTCTTTTATAACGTCTGCAACTTTTGAATTTCGAATATCACTTACATTTTCTTTGAATGTCGCTCCTAACACTAATACTCTTGCTGACTGCACATTGCTTACATTTTTTGTAATATATCTTACCACTTTTCTTGCAACGTATAATGCCATTCCATCATTAATATAGCGTCCTGCTAAAATAACTTTTGAATCAAAACCAAGTTCACTTGCCTTATAAGTAAGATAGTATGGGTCAACACCAATACAATGACCTCCCACTAAGCCCGGATAAAATTTCAAGAAATTCCATTTGGTACCCGCTGCTTCCAATACTTCGTATGTATTAATGTTCATCTTATCAAAAATGATTGATAGTTCATTCATTAAAGCAATGTTGAGGTCACGCTGCGTATTCTCAATGATCTTCGCTGCTTCAGCTACTTTTATACAGGAGGCACGATGAACTCCCGCTGTTACAACCAGTTCATAGGTTTTTGCGATCTCTTCCAGCGATTCAGCATCGCATCCTGAAACAACTTTAATTACTTTAGAAAGTGTATGTGTCTTATCACCTGGGTTAATTCTTTCAGGAGAATAGCCCAATTTAAAATCTTTCAGGTTTTTTAACCCGGATAATTTTTCAATGATCGGTAAACAATCGTCCTCTGTACAACCCGGGTAAACGGTCGATTCAAAAACAACATAATCTCCTTTCTTTAAAACTTTGCCGATTGTTTCAGAAGCTTTTTTCACTGGTGTAAGATCTGGTACGTTGTGCTGATCAACCGGCGTTGGTACTGCAACGATGAAAAATTTTGCTTCTCTCAATTCTTCCAACCTCGAGGTGAAATATATATCACAATTATCAAAATCCTCTTTTACCAATTCATTACTTGGATCAATACATTTTCTCATCAGCTCTACCCTTCCTTCATTTATATCAAACCCGATCACAGATATCTTTTTGGCAAACTCCAATGCTATAGGAAGTCCTACATAACCTAAGCCGATCACTGCCAATTTTGCTTTCTTATCAATTAATTCCTGGTACATCTTTCGTTTATAGTTTAATCGTTTTCCTTATTAGAGTTTCAATTACCGTTTGCTTACAAATTCCTTTGGTTGTTTATTTAATTCTTCTGGTGCAAGAGATCTAAAATATTCATACGTAATTTTCAAACCTTCTTTTCTTGAAATCGTAGGTTCCCATCCGAGTAACTGTTTTGCTCTTGTAATATCTGGTTGCCTTTGTTTTGGATCATCAACAGGCAATGGCTTATAAATTATTTTTACTTTATTACCTGTTAGTGCAAGTATTTCTTCTGCAAAATCCTTTAATGAAATTTCATCAGGGTTGCCAATATTTACCGGCATATAATAATCACTCATCAGCAAACGATAGATCCCTTCAACAAGATCATTCACAAAACAAAAACTTCTTGTTTGTGATCCATCGCCAAAAACCGTAAGATTTTCTCCACGCAATGATTGCCCGATAAATGCCGGCAATGCTCTTCCATCATTCAATCTCATTCTTGGCCCATACGTATTAAATATCCGAACGATCCTTGTATCTACTCCATGAAAGCTATGATAGGCCATTGTGATCGCTTCCATGTATCGCTTTGCTTCATCATAAACTCCTCTTGGACCAACTGGATTTACATTTCCCCAATAGTCTTCATTTTGCGGATGTACTAAAGGATCGCCATACACTTCACTAGTGGAAGCAACAAGCATTCTTGCTTTTTTTGCTTTTGCAAGTCCTAAGCAATTATGTGTACCTAATGCCCCAACCTTCAACGTCTGTATTGGTATTTTTAAATAATCGATCGGGCTGGCCGGGGATGCAAAATGAAGAATATAGTCAAGCTGGCCGGGTATTTCAATATGTTTTGTAACATCATGTTCAATAAACTCAAAATGATCATTTGAAAAATGATGTTCGATATTCTTTTTATCTCCGGTGATCAAATTATCCATTGCAATAACGTGATGGCCTTCTTTGATAAACCGATCGCAAAGATGTGAGCCTAAAAAACCGGCGGCACCAGTAATTAATGTCGTCTTTTTCTCCATAAACCTTGGTTAAGGGACAATTGTTTTTCTTCCTATACTTTCATAATAAAATCCTAAGTCTTTCATTTGTGACAGATCAAAAACATTTCTTCCATCAAAGATCACCTTGCTTTTCATCCGCTGTGTCATTTTCTCAAAATCGGGTGTTCTGAATTCACTCCATTCTGTTGCAATGATCAATGCATCACAATTATTTAAAGCATCGTATTGATTCTCTGTAAAAGATATCTTGTCACCAACAACGTCACTCACATTTTTCATCGCTTCAGGATCAAAAGCTGTAACTGTTGCGCCTGCCTTCAATAATTCTTCAATAATATAAAGGGCCGGTGCTTCCCGAATATCATCTGTATTTGGCTTAAAAGCCAGTCCCCACAGAGCAATTTTCTTACCAGCCACATTATTATTAAAATATTTTTTTATACGGGGAATTAAATACACTTTCTGTTTTTCATTCACTTCCATCACTGCATCAAGTATCCTAAAATCATATTTAGCATCAGATGCCGACTTTACCAATGCCTGCACATCTTTTGGGAAACAGGAACCTCCATAACCAATACCAGGAAATAAAAAGCGTTTACCAATTCTATCATCACCTCCAATTCCACGACGGACCATATCAACATCTGCTCCCATTAATTCGCATAATCTTGCGATCTCATTCATAAATGAAATTTTTGTGGCAAGAAATGAGTTGGCTGCATACTTGGTAAGCTCGGAAGATCTTTCATCCATAAAAATTACAGGATTTCCCTGGCGAACAAACGGTGCATAAAGGTCAGCCATTATCTTTCTTGCTCTTTCCGATTCGGTGCCGATCACTACCCTGTCAGGTTTCATAAAATCTTCCACCGCTACCCCTTCACGCAAAAATTCGGGGTTACTTACAACATCAAATACACATTTACAATTTTTGGCAATCGCATCACGTACTTTTTCTGCAGTACCAACTGGCACAGTACTTTTATCAACAATTACTTTATATTCCTTTAAAATTTTTCCAAGATCATTGGCAACGCCTAAAATATATTTCATATCGGCCGAGCCATCTTCACCGGGTGGTGTCGGCAATGCAAGAAAAATAACTTTTGCATCAGCAATGCCTTCTTCTAAGTTCGTTGTAAATTTTAATCTTTCTTCCCTCTGATTTCTTAAAAATAATTTTTCGAGACCGGGCTCGTAAATTGTGATCTGCCCGTTAGATAATTTTTCAACTTTGTTGTTATCTATATCAACGCAGGTTACCGTGTTACCTGTTTCTGCGAAACACGTACCTGTTACCAATCCAACATATCCTGTTCCAACGACTGCAATTTTCATAAGAAATTTTTATCTGTTTATGTATTCCAAAACCTTTGTTGTAATAAAATTCAATTGTTCATTATCCATCTCCGTATGGATCGGCAATGAAATAACTCTTTCTGTAAGCCAATCAGTAACCGGTAATGAAACTTTTGCTGATTCATAATGAGCAAACATTTGCTGTTGGTGTCCCGGCACCGGGTAGTAGATCATTGAAGGAATATTATGTTCGGCAAGAAAAGCATTTAATCCATCACGGTTCACATCATTAAGCACTAATGTATATTGATGAAAAACATGACTACAATAAGACGCCCGGCAAGGCGTCGTGATCTTTGGATTATTCACAAATGCCTTATCATAAAAGTCAGCAACGGCCTGTCTTGCTTTTACGTATTCATCAAGATGTTTTAATTTGATATTTAACACAGCCGCCTGGATGGTGTCAAGCCGGCTATTGCAACCAACTATTTCATAATAATATCTTTTCCGCTGACCATGATTGGCAACCATTTTCATTTTATCAGCTAAAGCATCATCATTGGTGAAAATAGCACCAGCATCGCCATACGCACCAAGGTTTTTTGAAGGAAAAAAAGAAGTAGTTCCTACATGACCGATCGTGCCCGTTTTCTTTTTTCCATTTTTAGAAATATAATCCCCACCGATCGCCTGCGCATTATCCTCAATAACAACCAGGTTATGTTTTTTAGCAATCGCCATTATTTCATCCAGAGGCACTGAATGCCCATAAAGATGTACAGGGACTATTGCTTTTGTTTTAGAAGTAATTGCTTTTTCTAATGTCGTCGGATCCATGCAGAATGTTTTCGGGTCCACATCAACAAAAACTGGTGTAAGCCTGAGTAAAGCGATAACCTCAGTTGTTGCAATAAAAGTAAAAGAGGGTGTGATCACTTCGTCACCTGGTTTTAGATCAAGCGCCATCATGGCAATTTGAAGTGCATCGGTTCCATTGGCACAGGGAATAACATGTTTAACGCCGAGATAAGCAGAAAGACTATTTGCAAATTCCTGGACAGGCTTCCCATTAATGAATGCAGTGCTTTCAATTACGTTCAGCACGGCTTCATCTACTTCTTTTTTAATTTTATGATACTGCCTTTTCAGGTCGACCATCTGGATAGGATGCATGGTAACTTTGGATTTCGGATTTACGATTTCAAATTGATTTTGAATTATTTCCTGTTCGGTTTAATGGGCGCAAAAATAGTGAATTAAAGATAGTTATCCCATTTGCCTTTACATTTGTTATCCTATCTGTCAGGTTGTTGGGATAGGTTAAATTTTACAGATTGACACTTTTCTTCTACAACATCTTTTTGTTACTGTATCGGGCTGGCATCCGTATTGCATCACTATGGAATAATAAAGCCAAATTATGGTTGAATGGGAGACGGAATATTTTCGATCGTCTTAGTACTGAGCTCCGGGTTCATGACTCCAAAATAATATGGTTTCATTGTTCTTCACTCGGCGAATTTGAGCAAGGAAGACCTGTAATCGAAAAACTCAAATCTCAAAATCCCAATTTAAAATTCCTGCTTACTTTTTTCTCTCCTTCTGGTTATGAAATAAGAAAAGATTATAATGGCGTCGATTGGGTTTTCTATCTGCCATTGGATTCAAAAAGAAACGCAAAAACTTTTTTCGACATTGTTAATCCTGTACTGGCTGTCTTTGTTAAATATGATTATTGGCACTACTATCTTAACGAGTGTAAACAAAGAAAAAAACCTTTGTTATTGGTCTCGGGAATTTTTAGAAAAGAACAGCCTTTCTTTAAATGGTATGGCAATCTTCATCGCAGCATGCTGAATTGTTTTACTCATTTTTTCGTTCAGGACAAAGAATCGCTACAATTATTAAAGTCTATTAATATAAATAATGCAACTGTCGCAGGTGATACCAGGTTTGATCGAGTATCAGAAATTGCAGAGAAATTTACACCAATCGAAGAAATAGAAAAATTTTGTGACAGTTCGCAAATACTTGTTGCAGGCAGTACCTGGCCAGAAGATGAAAAGCTGATCAAAGATGCTATAGGTAATTTTCCCGGTTTGAAAATCATCATTGCACCGCATGAAATACATAAAGAACATATTGATCAATTAAGATCAATTTTCCCCGATGAAGTGCTTTACTCACAACTCATAACTCAGGGCTCAAAGCCAATCAACTCAAACATCCTTATCATTGATAACATAGGTATGTTATCAAGACTTTATCAATATGCAACCATTACTTATATCGGCGGCGGCTTCAATAAAGGCATTCACAATACACTTGAAGCAGCCGTTTATGGCAAACCGGTTTTATTTGGACCTAATTATAAAAAATTTAAAGAAGCTGTTGGGTTAATAGAAACTGGCGGCGGGATATGTATTACTTCAAGCAATGAACTTTCAACTACTCTGCAAAAATTCATTAGCAATAAGACTGAATTAGAATTAACCAGCGAAAAATCATTTGACTTTGTAAAGCAAAATAAGGGGGCTACAGAAAAGATCCTTCATTACATTGAAACAAAGCGTCTCTTGACCAATTGATAGAAGTGTTTCACGGTTTCCCTTGTGTCGTCCCATCCAAGTTTGATCTTTAATTCACGATTCATCCAATATTCTGCTTCGGGGTAAATATTAAAACTATTAATAGTTTTAATGCTGCGCTCATACATGGGTTCATCACCCCGGAACAACTCGCTTATAAAAACAAACCGATCATTAATGCCGATACCTTTACGAAGATCCTTAATTGGAACATCTTTCAAAGAATGCATTAATTCATTCCTGTTTTCTTTTAATCTGTCGTTAAAAGATTCCTTTTGCTCCACCGATTCATTAACTTCCTTCCCAATTTTATATTGTGAAAATGTGGGGATCTCATTCATCGGATCAAAATGAAGATCAAGCTGGCTCTTTGGCTTAGCTTTTATTTTGGGAACTGAAATTACCTCTTGTTCTTCCTCGACTTCTTTTTTTGTTATTGAAACAGGTGCAATCGCGACAGGTGTTGGTAATACTACTGAAACTTTAGAGGTACCTAATGTTCTTACTGAGGTTTTTTGTAGTTGATTCAATTCTGATTGCAATAATTGAAGTGTAAGCTGCATCTGTGATACATCTGCATTTTGCCTTACCTGTTCCTGCAAACGGTTAATCAAAGTCTGAATTCTTTCCATTTGTTTATACTACTTTTGACCGCGGATAAAAGGATTTCAAAGTTTACGGATACTCACAAATATTGTTCCGTCTTTAAATTTACAAACAGTTTACCAAGAATTATAATAATACCAGATTTTAACGATGTTTATTGAACCTAACATAAGAGGCGACCGCCGTGGATGGATCGAAGTGATCTGTGGATCGATGTTTAGTGGTAAAACCGAAGAACTTATACGGCGCTTAAAAAGAGCCAAAATTGCTAACCTTAAAACGGAAATATTCAAGCCGGCTATTGATGTCCGTTATGACGAGATCAAGATAGTTTCGCATGATGAAAATGCGATACAATCCACTCCAGTAGACAATTCCCAAACGATCATGTTGCTTGCACAGGATGTTGATGTTGTTGGTATTGACGAAGCTCAATTTTTTGATCCCGAGATCGCCAATGTCTGTGATGAGCTTGCTTTCCGCGGCATCAGGGTAATCGTTGCAGGGCTTGATATGGATTATCTTGGCAACCCATTTGGTCAAATTCCTAATCTTTTGTCAAAAGCTGATTATATCACGAAGCTTCATGCAATTTGTGTCCGGTGCGGCAATATTGCAAATTACAGCTATCGCAAAGTACCAAACGATGACCAGGTAATGCTAGGCGCAAAAGACGTTTACGAACCAAGATGCAGAACATGTTATAAACTCTAATGAACACATCCCGGCACATATATACTCTTATCAAAAAAGACCTGCTCCTTGAAGTAAGACAGCAATACAGTTTCTATGGTATACTCTTATATATTATTGCAACTATTTTTGTTTTGTATATGACCATCCGGGAGCCGGAAGCAAAAGTTTGGAATGGATTGTTTTGGGTTATTCAATTGTTTATTTGCATAAATGCAGTTGCGAAAAGTTTTTTACAAGAAACCCGCGGCCGGATGCTTTATTTTTATTCAATCGTAAACCCAAGGGATTTTATTCTTGCAAAACTTGTGTTCAACTCAGTTCTAATGTTGTTAATGAGTTTCCTGAGCATTTTACTTTTCTCTCTTTTTTTAGGCAATCCTGTACAAAAAGCTCTTCCATTTATTGGATTAGTATTACTTGGAGGATGGAGCCTTAGTCTTGTCTTTACATTTCTTTCTGCCATTGCAGCAAAGGCACAACAAAATGCAGCTATAATAGCAATATTGGGTTTTCCAATTATTATTCCTCAACTCATGCTGTTAATGCAACTTTCCAATACTGTTTTTAGTGACAAAACAGGAATAGCATTGTCTACTTTGCTTCTAATTGTAACTCTTGATGTGCTTGTAGTAATGCTTGCAGTTATCCTTTTTCCGTTTTTATGGAAAGATTGATGGCTTTTATTTAAAATTCCCTGATGTTTCTTCCCTGTTCATTATTCCTTTCCCCTTATTTTTGCAATCACTTATTTATGGCTGCGCCTGTCGCAGTTTTCCTATGACGAACCACAAATATTTATATGCGTAAATCCTGGTGGAAAATTCTGGGCGTTTTACTTCTTGTTTACACATTTATTGCGGGCTTACTTATTGAAGTGCCCCGAAACCCTCAATTAGAAGAAACTATACGTAATCTATTCTTTCATGTATGCATGTGGTTTGGCATGATGATCTTATTCATCGTTTCATTTGTTCGTGCTATCATGTATTTAAGAACAAACAAACATATCCATGATATAGCATCCCGTCAATATGCTGGCGTAGGTATTTTGTTTGGCGTGCTTGGTTATTTAACAGGCGCCATTTGGATGAGCTATACCTGGATCGATTCAAATAAATCTATTTTCAACTCTTTTGATACAATTGCCCGTGAACCAAAATTGATCGGCGCTGCTATTGCCTTGCTTGTATATGCAGCTTATCTCGTATTAAGAGATTCGATCCAGGATATCGATAAAAGAGCACGGATCAGTGCCGTTTACAACATCTTTGCATTTGCCATGCTTTTTCCTTCCATTTGGATCATCCCACGATTATTAGATAGCTTGCATCCCGGAGGTAGCGAGGGAAATCCGGCACTTGATCCTGGTAGTGCTTCTGCAAACATGCGACTTGTTTTCTATCCAGCTATTGCAGGATGGACTTTAATAGGTGTATGGATCGCTACATTAAAGATCAGGATGAAAATTATTCATGAACAAAAATTGTCGCAATGAAAAAATTGATCTCTATTTTAACATTTATATTCCTTACATTTTTTGCAAATGCGCAGGATGTAAAGATGGCTGATATGATGAAAGAAAATGGAAAGATATATGTGGTAATTGCTGTGATGCTGACAATACTTGGAGGACTCGTCTTATATCTTGTTCGACTTGACAGAAAAATTTCCAAACTGGAAAAAAATAAATAAAACTCATTTTTTTTAATTAAACGCTTGCCATATGTCTGAATATAGTTTTTTTGGGGCGGTTTCCAAAAGCTTTGACAAAGCCGCTAAGTTTACTAATTGCGATCCCGGTGTTCTTGAACAAATAAAACAATGCAATGCCGTTTACAGGATGAATTTTCCTGTAAAGATCAATGATAAAATAGAAGTCATTAAAGCTTATCGTGTTCAGCACAGTCATCACAAAACACCATGTAAGGGGGGTATACGTTTTTCTACCTCAGTAAATCTTGATGAAGTGATGGCCCTTGCAGCGTTGATGACCTTTAAGTGTGCCATTGTAAATGTTCCTTTTGGTGGCGCTAAAGGTGGTATCAGCATTGATCCCAAAAAATATACTCCTTATCAATTGGAGAGTATTACAAGACGCTACACTGCTGAATTGATCAAGAAAAATTTTATTGGCCCTGGTACTGATGTGCCTGCTCCTGACTATGGTACTGGTGAAAGAGAGATGTCATGGATACTCGATACATATACATCTATGCGTCCCGGCGAAATTGATGCTGCAGGTTGTGTTACTGGTAAACCTGTTACTCAAGGTGGTGTTCGCGGAAGAAGAGAAGCAACTGGACTGGGTGTGTTTTATGGCATACGTGAGGTATGTAAAATGCCTGAAGTAATGAAAAAACTTGGCTTATCTACAGGCGTAGAAGGTAAAAGAGTAATTATTCAGGGTTTAGGTAACGTAGGATATCATGCTGCTAAATTTTTCCGTGAGGGCGGAGCCAAGTTAATTTGTCTTGCAGAACATGATGGCGCTGTTTACAATGAAGATGGTTTGAATGAAGAAGATGTCTTTCAATACAAGAAAAAAAATGGTACAATAAGAAATTACCCGGAAGGCAAGCATATTAATACTAGTGATGAAGCATTGGAGATTGATTGCGATATCCTTATTCCTGCAGCATTAGAAAATGTTATCAATGGAGAAAATGCATCGAGAATAAAAGCAAAAATTATTGGCGAAGGCGCAAATGGACCACTAACTCCGGAAGCAGACGAAGTGTTTATACAAAAAGGAACATTAGTGGTTCCTGACATGTATTTGAATGCAGGTGGAGTTACCGTTAGTTATTTCGAGTGGTTAAAAAACTTAAGTCATGTTCGCTATGGAAGAATGGAAAAAAGATTTACTGAAAATCTGAATGCACATATCCTTGGCACGATCGAAGAACTGACGACAAAAAAAGTAAGTCAACGTGAAAGAGATTTTATCTTGCATGGCCCGGAAGAAGCAGATCTTGTTTACAGTGGTCTGGAAGAAACAATGATCGCTGCTACTCATGAGATAATGAATGCATGGAATAGTAATCCAAAAATACCAGATATGCGTACCGCAGCATATGTAGTTGCAATAAATAAGGTTGCAACAAGTTATGCTGAACTCGGTATCTTCCCATAAAATAAACCAATACTAACTCCCGCCCCTTTCATGAAAATGAAAGGGATTTTTTTTGATTATAATTTCCAAAAAGGCATTTGCTGAATCTCTTTTAAACCTGCATCTCCTTTTTCCCATGCATAAGTATATTGTCCATTTGTAATTACCAGAAAATTTGCAGGCATTGAAATATTATACCGCAATACCTGGTATAAAACTTTTTCATCAAGGCTAATTTCGCCTGCTTTGCATTCGACCAGCATCCATGGCTTGTGATCACGATCATAAACAAGTATGTCGAATCTTTTTTTTAGATCTCCCAATTGAATTTCTTTTTCTACTGCTATTAAATCCAAAGGGTACTTTAATTCCTGTACAAGAAATTGTATAAAATTCTGTCGCACCCATTCTTCCTCACTCAGCAATAGCCATTGTTTCCTGATAAAATCAAAGATCATCTCTTTACCATTCTCTTCCTTGAATCGAAATACAGGTTCAGGATATTTAACTTTTATCATCGGTCAAAAGTATTGATTAAATTAGCAGGATGAAGTCGAAAGAAGAGATAATACAAAACTGGTTGCCAAGATATACAGGCCAAAAGCTAGAAAACTTCGGCAGCTATATCCTACTTACAAATTTTAGTAACTATGTTGAGAAGTTCGCAAAGTGGAATAAAGTAAGAGTAGTAGGCAAAGGCAAACCGATGCAATGTGCCACCAAGGATGATATTACAATTATCAATTTCGGAATGGGAAGCCCCACTGCTGCAACGGTAATGGATCTGCTGGCAGCCATCCATCCTAAAGCAGTCTTATTTCTCGGTAAATGCGGTGGATTGAAAAAAAGAAATAAGCTTGGTGATCTTATATTACCGATCGCCGCGATTCGTGGTGAAGGAACCAGTAATGATTATTTTCCCGTGGAAGTACCTGCATTGCCTGCCTTCGCTTTGCAAAAAGCGGTTTCCACAACTATTAATGAATATGAAATAGATTATTGGACAGGCACTGTATATACAACCAATAGAAGAGTGTGGGAACATGATGAAAAATTCAAAAAATATTTGTTAGATATAAGAGCTTATGCCATAGACATGGAAACAGCCACAATTTTCACTGTCGGGTTTTATAATCATATACCAACAGGAGCTTTGTTACTTGTTAGTGATCAGCCAATGGTACCCGAAGGAGTGAAAACAGAGGCAAGTGATAAAAAGATAACATCAAAATTTGTGGACACACATTTAAAGATCGGCATTGATTCATTGAAACAATTAATTAATAAGGGGCACACCGTTCGGCATCTTCGTTTTTAAAAACCTTAAATCATGAAAATATTTTTTTTAACTCCCTTAGTTTTTATTTTAGCGGTTACCACCGATAAATGCAAAAACAAAAATGAAAATTCTGTTTATAAGGGGAAGCTGGAAGTAAAAGGTATGTGCATGAACTATACGATCCAACTTTTAGAAGGAAATATAGATACTTCAAAGCTTGTAACGGAATGGAAAAATGAATCGACAGGAAAAACGCATAATAATGTATTTGCGTTGGGAAGTGTTTGTAATTTTCCATCAACTATTAACGAAGGTGACGAGTTTTCTTTTACAATAGATACAACCTATGTTAGCAACTGTGCAGTTTGCCTTGCCTATTATCCAAAACCAGCGAAGAGTATTGCTATTAAAGTAGTGAATAAATAATGCTGCCCCTGCTCCGGATAAATGATCTTTCAATTGATTTTGTTTCAGAGTCAGGAACAACTTCTGCATTAAAAAACATTTCGCTTTCTGTCAATCGAAGTGAGATCGTCGCAATTGTTGGTGAATCAGGATCTGGTAAATCTGTAACTGCACTTTCCATCCTGCAATTGCTATCCAACACAGCAAAATTCACAACTGGCGAGATCATTTTTTCTGAAAACGGGAAAAATGAAATTGATCTGACCCACTTAACAAATAAAGAATTACAAAAAGTCCGTGGCAATAAGATCGCAATGATCTTCCAGGAACCAATGACTTCACTAAATCCGGTATTCACATGTGGTAACCAGGTTGCAGAATCAATACAACTTCATAAAAAAATATCACCAAGCGAAGCAAAACAACATGCCATAGAATGGTTCAGAAAAGTAAAATTACCGGAGCCGGAAAAGATTTTTTCAAAATATCCACATCATTTAAGTGGTGGGCAAAAGCAACGGGTGATGATAGCAATGGCAATATGCTGTAAACCTTCCTTGCTAATTTGCGATGAGCCAACAACTGCGTTAGATGTAACTGTTCAAAAAAATATTTTACAGCTGATAAAAGAAATACAGGAAGAGCAAAAGATGGGTGTCATCTTCATCACACACGATCTTGGTATAGTAAGCGAAATAGCGGATAAGATAGCCGTGATGTATAAAGGCAATATCGTTGAAACCAATTCCACGAAAGAAATTTTTGTAAGCCCTCAACATCCATATACAAAAGGCTTGCTTGCTTGTAGACCTGTGTTCCATCAAAAAGGAGAAAGATTACCTATTGTTAGTGATTTTTTAGAGAAAAATAAAACGGAAATAAAAAGCTCTAATAAGAAACAAGAGATCAGAAATATTGAGAATGATAAAACTAAAACTCTTCTTCGCGTCAAAAATCTTTCGATTTGGTTTCCTGTTAAAAAGAATTTACTTGGAAAATCACTTTCTTTCACAAAAGCCGTAGATGATGTTAGTTTTGAAGTGATCAAAGGCGAAACTCTTGGCTTGGTTGGTGAAAGTGGCTGTGGTAAAACAACACTGGGCCGATCATTGTTACGTCTTATTGAACCAACTGCCGGCGAAATAGTCTATAACGGAATTGATCTCACAAAAAAAACCAGTGATGAAATAATATCCCTTCGAAAAGATATACAGCTTGTTTTCCAGGACCCCTATTCATCCTTAAATCCGCGGTTAACTATCGGCTCGGCTATTAGTGAGCCATTGAAAGTACACGGGCAATATAAAAACGATAAGCAGCGAAAAGAAAAAGTGGTCGACCTGCTTGAAAAAGTAAACCTTGACTCAAAACATTTCAATCGATATCCTCATGAATTCAGCGGGGGACAAAGACAACGTATTGTTATCGCAAGAGCATTGGCATTAAATCCCTCCTTTATTATTTGCGATGAACCTGTTTCTGCCTTGGATGTAAGCGTACAGGCACAAGTTCTCAACTTATTGAACGATATTAAAAAAGAATTTGGATTTACAACGATCTTTATCTCACACGACCTTGCCGTTGTTCGCTATATAAGCGACCGTATTATGGTAATGCACAAAGGAAAAATCGTTGAGCAAGGTGATGCAGACGAAGTATATTATCATCCCAAGAATGAGTACACGAAAAATCTTATTGATTCTATTCCCGGAAAAAACTTAAACTACTCTAGATAACGATAAGGCATATCTGCGTAATCCTGCCCTTCATTGTAAAACATCCTGGCGCTTTTTCTTTTTGAATATAAAATCTTCTTCAGTTGTTTCTCCATTTGTTGTTTCACCGGCACATCTTCCTTTATCTTTTCATCAGTAAATTCGGTAAAAACAATCTTATTATTATCGCTTGAAAAATTGAACCCGGACATAATGGAAGTATAGCCTATATCATCGTCACCTTCTTCTTCGTCATCTTCATCATCATAATTGAATTGATTATTGTCATGTGACAATAGTCCAGCTGTAGCTAATTTCCAAAATAGGTCATCTTTTTTGGTTTTGTATTTATAGAAAAACACAAACCCTTTTCTGTTTTTCACTGACGCAGGAAGGCTATCGATAAATAACAATGAATCAGGTTTATTGTAAGAAGATGAAAAAAGTTTACTTTTTGACAGGTCTTGTTGGTTTTTATATTCTGCTGGAAATTTCCCTGGCATTTTTAATGTTCTCAGATCGGTAAATAATTCATACCTGTAGTCGTCAAGTTTTGCAAAATATGTCAGCATTGTATCAGGAAGTGAAATTTTATGCCGCAAAAAAAGATAAACAGTATTATATTTCAATCTTTTATCGTTTGATGATAGCATCTGTTTCAACAAATCATTTACAGCCGGATTCGTTTCCCTGAATGGTAATAATAAAGTTGCATAGGTTATAAGATCCTCATTACCGTGGTCGCCTTCATTTCGACGATAAAGATTGTCAGGTTTTGTTTCCGCTTTTTCATTCTCCGCCTTTTCTATTGCCGATTTTTTTTCTTCAATATTCTGTTTCTTTAATTGCTGTTTTGCTTCTATCAAAAACTTACTATAATAGATCTCATACTCTTTCGCCCTAACAAGATTACTGTCGACCATTTTTCGCAGCAAATGCATGATCGGTTTTTTATAATCATCAAGCGTCATTAAAGGAAGCAGATCAGTCAAAATAGTTTTTGTCAGTTGCAATGAATCATATAGCTCATTTAGAAAACCTCCGTCAGAAGATCGAGGATTGGTATAAACGCTGCGAACAGAATAAGTCCTGTAATTATTTTGGTAAGAGTTTTCATTATCCAGCACAGGGGGCTCATTCGTGATTATATCTTTGAAAAGATTGAAGGAATACTGAGTTTTCTGAGTTAGCAATGCTGTCAGGGTCGTATGCTGAAATTGGACAGTATCACCTGCTTTATAATAAATATTTTTTAAAAGATCAGCACTTGCTTTTACAGGAATATCTCCCAATTTGCTGATAAATGAATTTTTTCTTTCGAGGTATTTCTTTTCACTCCATTTAAATGAATGAATTGCTTTCGTTAAAAGAGGAAGATCCGTCGAATCCATATCCACCTGCCATACTGAATTGATCGCTTTCCGTCTTGCTATGCTATCGCTGCCAAAGAAATCATTAAAAAATACTTTTGACTTTTTTGTAAACGGGTCAATGACCTTTAGTGTATCAGCAGGTATAAAATTTTCAAAGAAGCCCTTTACAAAACTTGAAGGCTGTGAAAGAGTGTCTGTTTGTGTTGTTAATTGAAAATGCAGCCCATCCTTATAAAATGTTTTGGTTAAAATTGCCCGGCTGCTGTTAGTATCAGTAACAACCTGCTCCATCACTTTCATTCCATTTGCGAAGGTTGATTTTTTTTCACTCCGTACAACCCATGTTGTGTCATAGCCAGGCAAAAACAAAAATTTGTTATCACGCAGCAAGGTGCTGTCAACATATTCATATTTGGACGTACGGGCAAAGCTGATATATACTGCTTCACCTGTTGTATCATTTTTTATAAGACGGGTTTTATAATCATCTTTTGTAAGACTAAAGTAATTTTCGTCATCGTCGTTATCTGATACATAAGAGTCTTCATCCGGTACGTCAAGCTTATTTTTTTTCTCTTCGGGGAACCAGGATGTAGTTACTGAAAAATACATTGATGTATCTTTTCTTTCTTTCGTTTCCTTATAAACAAATGGTGTGATCTCAAATGAGTTGAAAAAATTTTCAGCTGTCGTGTTTTCTTTTTTTCCATGTGCAACCAGTGTATAATAGTGGGGTCCCTGGATAAGGAATCTTGTAAAAATTGTAGAACCGTCTTTATGTTTATACCTGCAATCAAGGGCAGGATATCCTTTGTACACAAGCAGTTTGCGGGTAATATTTTTTTCAATATAATCAGCCGACCCAAAACTTTCATCCATTAACGCAAGATCAAAAGTATCTTCTTCGGCAAACCTGTAATTATGAATGTCTGTTCTTATTACAGAAAAATGCTGGCCGCTGGCTTTCTCTTCGGCATCGTATTGCACATTATCTCCAATTGATTCATAAGGCTGTTGGGGAAAATCAACTGAAAAGCCACCATAGACCGGTTGAAATTTTTTCCACCCACCATTCTTAAACTCTTTTAATTGAATGCTATTGAAGAATTTCTTTGCTTCATCACCATTTTTTATATAATCGCCATTGGCACCCATTTTGAAAAAAATAACTTCAAATGGGGTGATGAAAATATTATAGCGATTATAATCACCTCTTCTTGTTCGACTGGTTATATCGTATCCTTTATAACCGCTTTTTGTAATTTCTGTTTTACTTAAAATTTTTCCAGGCACATTTTCATACAGTAAACTGTCAATTTTTTTTGCAACAACATCGGCATTATGACCCCAATAAAGACTATTTGTTTTCACTCTTGTTACCATATAAAAACTTCCATTAGCCATATCAGCATATTGCTGCTGATCAAACAAGAAGCTTTCTCCGAAGCGATAAAACTTTCCAGGAATATCTACTTTATAAAATCCATCATCGGCATTTTGAGTTGAAAATACTACCGGCACACGAACTTTCTCAACCGCATCTTTTTGCTTACTGTCCCTTGAGCCCATAAATATCGGCCGAAGCTTGTATCCTTTTCTTCGCAGTAATTCGATCACACCTCTATTACCAGGAAGGTGTGCCGCTCCAACTCCAACAAACAATGATGAACTTTTAAGTATAGAATCAATTGAATTTGCCTGTATCTCATTTCTTCGATAAAGGAATTTTTCATCAAAGGCATCAGACTGACTATTTAATTTGTTAATGGAGTCAAGCTGATCCAGGTTGCCTGCACGGTATGCTTCTTGTAACTTAGCCGGTGAAAACTCATCATCATAATCAAAACTTTTTTCCTTTTTGTTTTTTTCCTTTGCTGCATCACGAAATGCCTCTGCCATTAACTTCATACTTTGTTCATACTGCTCGACTCCGGCAACTTTTTTTCCTAATTTTTTTCCTGTTTGATAAATATAGAGATCGAGGTAAGTGTCTTCCTCAAAATCGCTATTGTTATCAGACTGGCTGCGATAAAGTAAATTGTTGATCATAGATGGCTTACTGAACATCGCCACCTCTAATTTTTTTTCATATTTACCGAAACGTAAAGTTCTAATATTAAAAAAATCACTTGGCATCTCATTCATTATGCCTGGATTGAAACCATAGCGGTAATTAGGAGAGCCCAGGTCATAATTATTCATATCCTCCTGCCAAGTTTCAGGATTCGTTTCGAGAGCTACGACGTCTGAATTTTTAATAGCGAGATAAAATGAATCGGCCAGGTTAAAAGCAATTTTACTGCTGACATGCATGGTTCCAAATAAGTAGGAAGGCTTTTTCAAACCGTTGCCACTGATCTCCCAAAAGAGGCTGGGGTATTTCTTTGCTTTGGCTTTTGAAGGCGCCTGGCTCTGCGCACAAGAATAAAACAACACGGTTACTGCTAGGATAAAATATCGCTTCATAAAGTAGATGATGGTCCTAATTTTAATACTTCAAGATGCTGAATGCCTCTGAATACATAAAATTAATCAAATATGCCGGAGTGAGGGTCTGTGGACAATGCCTAAAGAATGTGAAAAATTATTCGTGGAAAAAAACTCAAAACCGCTACCTTTGCCCACTTTAAAACTGAGTGAACCGCCCGGCGCCGTAAGGCCGGATGGGAATCTAAACCTCCCTTCAATATTGCCTGCCCCCGGACAGTCACCAGTAATTTAATAACAAATAAGTCCAATAGTTCCGATAACAATCGGGATCATGCTGATGAAAC
>DATDCP010000335.1:0-7752 GCA_036524255.1 Chitinophagaceae bacterium | reverse complement strand
GATTCTAAAAGCTGTTTCGGTAATACGGAATAGCTTTTAGCTTTCTACGGGTATAGTATAACGGTAGTACAGAGGTCTCCAAAACCTTCAGTCTGGGTTCGAATCCTAGTACCCGTGCTAAATAGTTCGAAGTTTTTGGTTTGAGATTTGAAGTTTTCAACCTCGAACATCAAAACCCGGACATCAAACATCAAACGACTATGAATAAGATCGCAACGTATTTCAGAGAGAGTTATAAAGAGTTGATGGAAAAAGTGACCTGGCCTACATGGCAGCAACTTCAGCAATCAACTATGATCGTAATTGCAGCGACATTAGTTATTACTGCACTTGTTGCAGGTATGGACTTTATAACAAATGCGGCATTGAAATTTATCTATAACATTTTCTAAGATGGAAACAACAAATACAACAGAAACTCCACAAGCCGCCGAATCAAAATGGTTTGTACTTCGTGTAGTAAGCGGTAAGGAAAGAAAGGTAAAAGAATACCTTGATAAGGAGGTTTCACGTGGCGGATGGGATAAGATCGTTAAGCAGGTTTTTTTACCGGTTGAAAAAGTATATAAAGTTCAAAATGGTAAAAAGGTGATGCGTGAACGTAACTATTACCCTGGCTATGTGATGATCGAGATACTGGATGGTAAACTTTCTGATGATCTTCGAGATACGATCAAGAATACATCCAATGTGATCCATTTTCTTGGTAAAGAACATCCCATCGCATTACGGAAAGCAGAAGTGAATAAGATGCTTGGAAAAATGGATGAAATGGCTGAGGCCGGTGGGGTAAGCATGAGTGAGCCATTCATAGTTGGTGAAACCATCAAGATCATTGAAGGACCATTTAATGACTTTAATGGTGTGATCGAAGAAGTGAATGATGAAAAGAAAAAATTGAAAGTAACAGTAAAGATATTTGGTCGTTCAACACCTGTAGAATTGAATTATATGCAGGTGGAAAAGATCAGTTAATTATCTAAATTGATTTAGTAAAAGCAATCCCAAAAAAGGATTGCTTTTTTATTTAAACATTGCTTTATACAGCCTTGATTTTGGGATAAAATAATCTCTATTTTCGTAAGTAAAACCATTTTAAACCCGGAGATGCTTTCAGGTTATAATAAGCATATCAATTCTCTTATTGTGTTTTTATTTACAAAGCCCCTGAAGTTTGAATTCGGCTGGAAAAAATTATTAGGTGGCTGTCTTAGTTTGGTGTTATTTACAAAAGCCAGCTCACAGCAAGTCCAGATTGATACTGCAGTCACAAATCAAAAGGATGTTATAGATGTTATCATCAAAGCCTTAAAGATCAATCCCACAAAAGCTGATAGTACAAGACAAAACAAAAAAGTTCATTTTTCACTTGTGCCAACAGGAGCAGCTTCTCCGGGGGGAGGTGCCGCTATTGTCACTGCATTAAATGCGGCTTTTTATACAGGTCCGGTATCTACTACTTCGCTTTCAACAGTAACGTTTTCACCATGGTTTAGTTTTGATGGAAAATTTGTATTCCCTATTCGCCAACTGATCTGGTTCCCTAATAATAAATTTTTATCCAAAGGTGATACTCGTTTTATGATCTATCCACAGGAAACCTGGGGACTTGGCGGTAAAAATGAAAAGGATAAACATGTAATATTGGACTATAACTATGTAAGAGTTTATCAATCTTTATTAAAAGAGGTAGGAAATAATGTTTTTTTTGGTGCCGGTTATGCGCTGGACTATCATTATGGGTTGAGCATTTCCGAAGACTCCACTCATCTTGCTAAAATTCCTTTTTATGATTACAAGGATCACTTATTAAATAGTACCATCTCTAGCGGACCTGTTTTAAACTTTCTTATAGATACACGCCGAAATGCAATTAATCCAGAGGGCGGCTTTTATTTCGCTACCGACTATCGTTTCAATTTAGATGAACTGGGCAGCACTGATGATTGGCAATCGGTGTATATAGATATGAGAAAATATTTTTCATTTAGTAAAAAACAAAAAAACCTTCTTGCCTTTTGGACTTATTATTGGGGAGTTGTTAATGGTAATGTGCCATACCTTGACCTGCCAAGCATTGGTTGGGATTATTTAAATCATTCGGGACGTGGATTTCAACAAAGTAGATATAGAGGAAAACATTTGCTTTATTTTGAAACCGAGTACAGGAGAGATATTTCAAAAAATGGTCTTTGGGGTTTTGTCGTCTTCTCTAACCTGCATACTACGTCAGAGTATTTAACCGATCGTTTTGTATATTGGCATCCGGCCGCTGGGTTTGGAGTTAGGTTGAAGTTTAATAAAATTTCAAAGACCAACATAAGTTTGGATTTTGGTTTCAGTAAAGATTTTTTTGGTATTGACCTGGCGCTTGGAGAGTTATTCTGAATTTTGATTGAAAATGCAGATCTTGTATAAACCCTTCTGTTCGTCAATTAGAGGTGATATTTGATCTTATATCATGCTGAAAAAAGTATCTTTTCTTCTCATTTATATTTTTACCTGGGTTCTCTTTTTTGAAGTTGCCCGGGTATTTTTTCTTTTGTCAACGATGGAATATGCAAAAGAGACCCCATCTTCCCTTGTTTTACAAAGTTTATGGTATGGACTAAAGATGGATCTTTCAATGGCGGCGTATTTAACAGCTTTAGTTTGTGTTTTTGTGATCGCTGCTTTATTTATTCCTTTTTTGAGAAAAAAATGGATTTACCTGATTTATACTGGCATTATTCTTTTTATACAACTGCCATTGATAATTACTGATGTTGAAAGTTATAAGGCATGGGGGACAAGGATCGATTCGACCCCATTAAAATTTTTATCGGCCCCCAAAGAAGCATGGGCATCTATCAGTCATCTTCCACTTGTATTGATCTTTATAGGCCTTATTGTTATCTATCTTTTCTTATTCTGGATCTTCAGAAAAACCATTTCAAGATCGATCGATCTTTTAGAAAATAATAAATACCGGTTTGTACAGGCGTTGTTGGTGCTACTTTTTATTGGAGCACTTATCATACCTATCCGGGGAGGATTCCAACTGTCACCCCTAAACCAGAGCAGTGTTTTTTTCTGCAATGATCAATATGCAAACAACGCGGCAGTTAATGCTTCATGGAATTTTATGTTCTCGGCCATACAAATGAACCAACACAATAAGAACTTGTATGTATACATGAAGAATGAAGAGGTCGATGCAATTGTAAATCCTCTATTTGAGGCCGAAGGAAAAACTGAACAAGTTATTAATGATAGCAATTCAATAAAACCAAATGTCATTTTGATAATATGGGAAAGTCTTACCGAAAAGGTTTTGAACAAAAGCATTGGTGGGAAACTAGTGATCAAATTTTTTCCTGGGCTGATCAAAGAGGGCATTTATTTCAGTAATTGTTATTCTTCGGGCGACAGGACAGATAAAGGCATTGGTGCCATTATCAGCAGTTATCCTGCATTGCCAAAAGGTTCGATTGTAAACTACCCAGAGAAAACAGCGAAACTACAAGGACTAGGGAAAATATTTTCAGACAATGAATATGCAACTCAATTTTATTATGGCGGAGAGCCTGAGTTTATGAATATTAAAAGTTATCTCAATGGACAGAAATTTCAGCAGTTAGTTACAAAAGAAGATTTTAAGGATGCTGATATGAATTCCAAATGGGGTGCACATGATGATGTAGTGATGAGAAAAATTGTGAATGACATATCTCAAAAAAAAGAACCATTCTTTACCACTTGGCTTACATTAAGTAGTCATGAACCATTTGAAACGCCGGTTCCATCCGTATTTAATGGGAATGATAAAGAAACAAGATTTTTTAATTCCCTTCATTATACTGATTCGGTTGTTTATAGTTTTATTAATGAGTTAAAGAAAATGCCATTATGGGGAAATACAATTGTGATCATTTCTGCAGATCACGGGCATTATTTACCGGTAACCGGAAAACGTGCTGATGATTATCGCATACCTGTATTATGGCTGGGGGGTGCATTGAGAAAACAAAATATTGTCATTGATAAAACAGTAAGCCAACTTGATATGGCCGGCAGCTTAGCCAAACAACTTCATTTCAAAACAGAACCTTTTCCATTTGGTAAAAATGTTTTTGATTCAACTTCAAAACACTGGGCTTTTTTTACATACAATGATGGAATTGGTTTTGTAACTGATAGTAGTAGATTGCTTTTTGACAATACAGGAAAAAGAACAGTCTTTGAAGAAGGAAAAACAAATAAGGAACAAGAAAGAATTGCAAAAGCCCTGATGCAAAAACTATATGCCGATTTCTTGAAAAGATAACCTTAAAACTTGTCATCCCCAGGTAATGATTCTTCCTTTTCTCCAAATACATGCTGATTAAACCACTGCCAATTATGCCATACAGCAGCTAATCTTTCTTTAGGTTTATTTATTCCGTGTCCAAAACCTTTGTACACAATTAGCTTTGAAGGGATTTTTCTATCCTGCAAACCCCGATAGAGTTCATAAGCATTAGGAATAGGAACTCTTTTGTCGAATTCACCATGCTGAATTAAAGTGGGCGTACTTGCTTTATTAATATTCGTCATTGGAGAAGTCTTTAAATAGATATCCATATCACTCCATGGTGTTGCCTGCAGGTACTGACGGGTAAATGGTGTAATGTCTGTATTAACATAATAAGTTACCCAATTGGAAATACCAGCACCTACTGAAATAGCTTTAAACATATTTGTATTAGTTGTTAGAAAAGCAGAAATATATCCGCCCTGGCTCCAACCCATACAACCCATTCTTAAAGTATCGATCATGTTTTTACTGTTTAAATATTCAACACCACTTACAACATCCCACATATCGCCAACGCCAAGGTTGCGGACATTCAATGCACGAAACTTTGCGCCATAGCCAGCGCTGCCACGATAATTAACACGTAAGACAAGAGCACCTTTTTCTACCCATTGCATAATTGGATAAACATAAGTAGGTGTAGGCTCCGGAAGATCAATACCTGTTGGCCCGCCATGAATGACTACCAGCAATGGATATTTCTTTTTGGGGTCATAGTTTTTAGGTTTTAATAAAACGCCTTCGATCTCTGCTCCATCTTTACTTTTCCATTGGATCACTTCATTTATTGGCGTATTCCAGTCTTTGATCTGTGCTGAGCTATTAGTGATCTGTTTTAATGGTTGCTTCAAACGTCCTAAATAAATTTCATTCAAGCCTGTATAATTTCTTCCGGAAACTGCGATGGCATCTGAGTTTCTACTAAACGAAATGCCACCAGGAAGATCCAAAGCCATCGGGATATTTTCAATAGTGCCTGTTTTTGTATTGACACTATAAAATTTAAATTTCATTTTTTCAAAAGCACCTACGAAGAGACCTGATTTGTTCCAATCTGAAACTGATTTATTCTCGTCAATATCTTTTGCGATCTCCAAACTTGTTTTAGTTTCAAGATCATAAATGAATAGCCGGTTGTTTTTATAAAAATTCGAAACGGAATCATCTATCAAGCTGGAATAAACAAATGCTTTTCCATCAGGACTCCATGCACTAAAGAAATCTCCAACAGGATTACTGATCAATGTCGTCATTTTTTTTGTGGTTATATCGATCAATACAATATCAGATGTTATACCGGAGTTGATCAACGGATCAGGTTGACGGTTAAAAGCAATTTGTTTGCCGTCGGGGCTCAAGGAAAAGCCTCCAACATTAAAATTCCCTTCTGTCAATGGTTTCGCTACAGGCAATGAAATGCAATCTGAACTTTTATTCGTTTTGCTTGTATCTTTTGAAGTGTAACAGGGTAACTGTCCGGCAAGAAAAATAGAATCGTAATTGAAATTCAGGATCCATAAATGCGTGAGTTGATATTCTTCCCCTTCTATTCCAAATGCGCCAAATCTTTCTTTCTTTGTTTTATCTTTTTTGCTTTCTGGTTGTGTTTTACTATAAACTATTTTAGATCCATCAGGATTCCATGCATAACCGTTAATACCATCTTCATCTTTTGTTACCTGAATTGCTTCGCCACCTGCTACTGAAATAATATAGATCTGTCTTTTATCTCCTCTATCAGCAATAAAACTCACGTATTTGCCATCTGGCGTGAAAGCTGCATTGCCGCTACTGTTTTTATTTGTTCTTGTTAATTGTACAGGAACATCACCCTCCTTCACCATCCAAAGTTCGTTGTCATAAGAGTTGTTAGCCCAATCGGTGCCTGATACGCCATAGACGATTATTTTTCCATCTGGTGAGATGACCGGGCTGCCATAACTTTTTAGACTTATCCATTTTTCAAAAGAAACAGAAGCATCTTTTTGTGCAAATAATGGTGTTGATGAAAGAAGGAGTGCTGCAATAAATATTTTTCTCATACAAAGAAGTTTGAATTTATTTTGCTTTATTGATCGAATCTTTAATAGCATCAATAAGATATTTAGGTTCCCGATAGAGCAAAGTTTCGTTTACTGAGATTTTTGCCTCACCACTTTCGTTTGGTCTTGGCATTCTAATAAAGTATCTATTAAGGCTCTCGCCAAATTTTTGACCTTGCAGCCCAGCAGGGAATTTCATATTGTAAATATTTGTACCTCCATCTAAAGGAGAGATCTTTATTCCCGGTATTTGATTAAGCGATGTAAAAATTTCTTTCGATCTTTTCATCGCTTCTTGCAATCTTTCTTCAATCCCATCCAACTTGTAAGAAGCCATGGCTGCATTCAACCAATTGCCAAACATACTTCCTCCATGTATCTTGATCAAGTGAGGCATTTTTTCAATCAATGTTTTATCACCGCAAAGAATAGCTCCGCCACTCGCACCAAGATATTTATATAAAGAAATATAGACCGTATCAAAATAAGATGAATACTCTTTTATGGAAACACCCGACCATGCAGAAGCCATATATATCCTTGCACCATCAAGATGCAGTTTGATATTCCTACTACGACAATATTCACTGATCTTTTTTATTTCATCAATTGGGATCATCCGGCCATCTGAACGACGAACCGGATTTTCAATGGAAACACAACCAAAACCACTTTTAAATACTTCTTCGTTGTCAAGATTCTCAATCGCTTTTTTTAGTTCATCAGCAGTAAAGAATGTTTGATTTCTCGCCAATGGCATTAAGCGCTTATTAAAAATTGATTGTGCAGCATCTGCTTCATCACGATAAACATGACTGGTATCCTGCACAAAAACTTTTGTATTGTCACCACTGAGCATTGCTATGGCAAATTGATTGGCCATGGTGCCGCTTGGCATATAGATCGCTTTTTCCTTACCAGTAATTGTTTCAATTTTTTTTTCCAATTCCTCAACTGCACCACCTGAGCCATAGCGATCAACCTTAATTTGTTGTTTAGTATTAGCGGCTTGTAGTTGTTCCAGGTAAGCAAGGCCATCATAAAATTCTCCATCGCCGAACAATTTTACAATTGGCTCGTTTACAGAGATCGTTTTCTTACTTAAATTGTTTGCTAGTATAGGTGTAGCAGGTAAAACTGCAGGCAATAATGAAAGTCCTGAGGCCTTTAAAAAACTCCTCCTGTTGACGGGCATAATAAGAGATTTATTATTAGCAAATTACGAATATTGGGCGAGCCACAGTATTTCACGTAAGCGGGAAGCCGCAGCTTTATTCGTAAACTTACTTTTCAAAATAGAGTACAAGTTGGTATTGCAATAGAAATGAAAATCGATTTGTTTTGTATACCACTTTACCACTATGCAACTGATGA
>DATDCP010000334.1:0-10065 GCA_036524255.1 Chitinophagaceae bacterium | reverse complement strand
GCTCTCAGGATTTGGTGCCCGGTGTAATTTATGGCGGTGAAAAGGAGATCAGCTTTGCTGCTCCTTCCATGGCTTTTAAAACATTCGTGTACACACCAGAATTTCAGAAAGCTGAAATTAAATTGAATGGCAAAACTTATAACTGTATTTTGAAAGACCTGCAGTTTGACAAAGTAACCGATAAACTGATCCATATTGATCTGATGGAATTGGTTGAAGACAAAAAAGTGATCGCTGATATTCCAATCAAGTTTACAGGAGTATCAAAAGGTGTAAAAGAAGGTGGTCACCTGATCATTAAGATGAAATCTCTTAAAGTAAAGTCTTTACCTAAGAACCTGAAAGAACAAATTGAAGTGGATATTACTAATCTTGAACTGAATGGTAACATTCGTGTTGAAGATGTGAAAGAAGCCAATTATGAAATTCTTAATTCACCAAGAATTCCTATTGCATCAGTTGTATTAACAAGGCAATTAAAACAGGAGGAAGCTACTGCAGCACCTGCTGCCGGAGCTGCACCTGCTGCCGGAGCTGCTGCACCTGCTGGAGCCGCCGCACCTGCTGCAGCTACGCCTGCTGCAAAAGAAAAAGGAAAGAAATGATCATAATGATCTTAATAGCAAACCCACTTCAAAGGAAGTGGGTTTTTTGTTTTTTTGATTATTCTACAAAATGTGAAGTTGTTATCTTTAATAGTTTATTATAAAGAGGATGAAATTTTTAATCGTTGGATTGGGAAATGCTGGTAATGAATATACCCACACAAGGCATAATATTGGCTTTGATGTAGTAAATGCTTTTGTTCAAAAACACTCCGGAAAATTTTCTACAGGAAGATTGGCTTATGTAGCTGAAGTAAAATGGAAAGGCAAAATATTTATTTGCATTTGCCCAACAACTTATATGAATCTAAGTGGAAGTGCTATTAAGTATTGGATGGACAAAGAAAAAATTGCGATTGAGAATATACTTGTAATTACAGATGATGTTTCATTACCGCTGAATAAAATGAGACTTCGTCCTTCAGGTAGTGATGGAGGACACAATGGATTGACAAGTGTGGAAGCATCATTAGCATCCAGGAATTACCCACGGTTACGTTTTGGTATTGGTAATGATTATCCAAAAGGACTGCAAGCCGATTTCGTTTTAAGTAAATGGAGAAAGGAAGAAGAGCTATTAGTTAAATCAAAAATTGAAAAAGCTGTTGGAGTAATAGAAAGTTTTGCAACAAGAGGGTTAAGTCTTACCATGAACGATGTGAACAGTGCTGAATACTCAGTTTGAAAAATATCATTGTTGTCTTGATTTTTCATTCATTGTTCTTAAACGCTGACAAAGGATCTTTATAAAACCTTTTGCGACCTCTGGTCTTTCATCCATCAACTCATAAAAGGGTTCCTGGTCTATTTTATATAGAGTGCAATCTGTATCAGCAGTGGCGGTGGCTGATCTTGTATCAGCATCGAGCAAAGAAAGCTCGCCAAAAACTTCTTTTTCCTTAAGTATCGCAAGGGTGGTGTTTCCTTTATGAATTTTGATATTTCCTTGTTGAATAATATACATGGAATCACCTATTTCTCCTTCTTTAAAAATTTCTGTGCCTTGCTCATATTGTATTTCTTTCATTAATGGAGCAAGGTCAGCAAGAACATTTTCAGGTGTGTCTTTAAAAAGATTGAGAGACTTAAGCACCAGCACCTTTTCAATTAATAATAGCCTGTTTATATTTCCCGGTTCCATAATTTAAAAATAAACATTTCATTGAGCATATAGCGCTGTTTCTTTCAGTAGTATATTTTCGGAATGAATAAATTTCTCGATAAGCCCCGGTGTAATAGCTGCACTTGTTTTTTTTGAAATATACATACTGCATGCTTTGGTCCATATATTATAAGCGATAGGTTTTTCTTCAAGAATTTTTGAAAGAATTTCCTGTGTTTGTGAAACCTTGTCTGGAGGTAAGAAATTTTTTAACGAATTACTGCGGTATTCAATATCCGCTGGTTCATACAATTTATTAAAAGGGATTGCAAGCTCCTTTTTTACGATCATGTCAATTAATTCCATAGCATTGGCCACACTTTCTTTCTTTTTCATATCAAGACCTTGTTTTATTTTGAATGCTTTTTCATGATCATAGAGACAGCCAAAAAGACAGATTAAAATATTCCTGATCTCGATTAGCTCAATATTCAAAGAACTATTGATCAACGCACAATTCTCATCATGTTCGAGCAGGCTTTGCATATAAAGTAGCTCAGTGCCATAAATAATGTAAGCTAAGGAGATCCCTTCTAATTTTTCTTGTGTTTCCTCAGTTGCGCTATACCTGCTTCTATTTAATGATTTAGCAATGGCGCCAGCGTAAGAAGGATATTTTTCCAGTAATTCAAAAAGTGTTGCCTGTGCCTTGAGGCCTCCGATCTTTCCCAATACAATAATTAGTTTTTCTTTTAAAAAAGAATTGGTGTCATTGTTAGAAATCTTTTTTAAAATAAATGGAATTGATTTTTCGCCAGCAGCATGTAGTGAAGCTCCAACATGCAATGGATGTTCTTTAAAGTAGGTCATTACTCTCTCCATCAATAGGGGTGTTGCTGATTCGCCAATTGCTTTAAAGGCTGTTAATCGCAAACCTCGGTCATCAGTAAAAAGATTTGTAAGATGCGGATGGCAATAAAGATCTTTTACTTCAGTAAGCACTTGCAGGGCTGTTTGTTTATCCTTTATATGAGCTGATTGGATAAGTTCCGTAACGATATCTTCTGCATACTGACGATTTTCTTTGTCATTACTCTTAAGCATTCCCATGAGTGCAGCTGCTTTAATGCCTGCATCATGATGATGCAAATAATGCTTTAAGTGATGATGTTCATTTTGCTCTTTGCATAAACTTTGTACGGCCAGTATTTGTATTTCCTTGTTTTTATCATGATCTGCCAAAACTTTTAATTTTTCTTCAGCGCCTTTTATGTTCCGGGTTTGGATCAATAATAATGTTACCTTTTTGATATTATCAGATGGATGATCAAGCAGTTTAAAAATTATTTCTTTACTACGAACACTGATCTGGCTATTCAGCATTTGTAAAATGTTTATTATTTCCGTCTCATTTCCTGTTTTTATTTTTTTCAATATTTGTTGCTGAAGCTCTTCATCGGAAAGTTTGAATTCATCCTGGCTAAAGAAACGACTGCTGATAGCTTTTAAAAGAGTATGATGATACGACCTGTTTACTAATAATATCGAAACGATCCAGCTAATTCCGAAAAATGCAAGAATGTAACAAAGAATTAATAATTCATTTCCCGGCTTCAAATTATTTATTATGATCAGTAGTACACCTGCGAATAAAAAAGCAAATGGGTCCATGATCCCCTTCACAATTGCGTGAGCTTTTGATCTTGCATTGGGATTAAGCGGTTGCATAACAGTTAAAAAAACCGGGTTAGTGATCGTCGTTCGTAAAACCTCAACAGCAATAGCTGCTATTCCGAATGCATAAAAGACCAGGCTACTTTCGCTGGCGACAAATTGAGCAGCAATAATGATTATCAAAAGTCCCAATAATACAAGTGGAGTAATTAATAAAGATTTTTTGATACCGATCGAAGTAACGATACGACCTGTTAGAATAATTTTCACCAATAAAGCAATGATCTGCGAAGCAGCCATAAATAAAATGATAAAGTTTGATAATGCTTTATCACCATGATTTTGCTCTTTTACCTCGGAATAAAATGCATAATTAATAATTGCAAGACAGGCAGAGATAATAAAAGTGAGCACCGCCAATCTTCTAATAAGTGTATTTAAGGTATAACGTTTAACAAATACTTTAAATCCTTTTCCCTGGATAAATTCAACATGGTCCGCATGGTGGTGATGATGATGAACAACACCTGATTTCGACAACTGGTACAGAAATGGTAATGCTCCAAGCATGAATGCAAATGCTGGCCATAGCAAATTCAAAGGACCAATCGCTTTCACAAAAAAATAAGCCATTGTATAACCAATAAATTTTGCAGGTATGTCACCACCGCTTATTACTGCAAATAACCGTTTGCTTTGCCTAACGTCAAACAAAGTAGAAGTAATGCTCCAAAAACACAGGTTACTTGCAAGATATAGAACATAATACCATGCGAACGTGAGGTAATAAAACCAATCGCCTTTTATCCAATTGCTGCTCAATTGAAAAGCAAGAATGCTGACAGCCATCAATATTATTACAATGGTGCCAACACGGGTAAGATGGAATCGATGTTCAAATTTGTTGAATACCCATCCCGTTAAAAATAAAAGAGGTGATGAAATGATCATTACCCATGCAAGTTGTGATGCGGAAAATTTTTCAAGAAAATGAGAAAATGATGCAGTAAAGAAAAAAGCGATCCCCGTGCCCATAAAAAATTGAAGCCAGAAAAGTTGTGATACAACTTTCCATTCCGAGGCTCGTACATTAAGTAATTTAAGTAAAAAAGGTCTTCTGCTCATTGTGCCCATTTACTCCTTTCCTTTAAAATATTAAGGTGTTTCAATTTTTTTTTGTTCCTTTTATTGACTGATGTAACAGTAAAATAATGATGTGATTCAAAGAATTTGATCTGAATATGATCCCAAATTATGTCTTCAGGTATTATTTTAAAAACGATAAATTCTTTATACAAATTTCGGCTGATCGGTTCAAAATCATTCCGGCCAAGATAGTCAAGATCAGCATCACAAATTATTTGTTCTAACAACGTATTAGGTGTTTGAGGGATCTTCGTTGCCATGATCATTCCACAGACCTTTTTAATATCTTCTTCGCTTAATACATTTCTTAAAGACTCGGAGGCGATCTCACAACTTTTTTCCTCATGATTTTTATACACAGATAAAAAACCACTGTCATGAAAAACCGCAGCTGTCTTCAATAGTAACAGATCATGTTTATCGGTGACCTTTTCCTGCTTTGCAAGCACTTCGGCTTGTTCCAGTACATCCAGCGTATGTGTTATATTATGATAGCCGAGCCGGGAATCAAGCTCATTTTCGAGTCGCGATAAAATGGGTTGTTTTATACTTGTAAAAAGATCAGGCACCAAAAAGGTTTTAACTAAGATAAGTATTGACAGGGAAAACCAATAGGGCATTTATCTGTTTAAATAAATTTCCCGGGATTATGTTATATCCGGCTGTTTGCCTATTTTAGCATCCCCGACGATCTTTCCGCCACACGAAATCCAGTTTTTTATGAAGCCCTGAATATATGGGATTAACAGTCCATGAGAATTGTATCCGATGTATTTAATTAAACAAGCCTGAGTATGAAGATATTTTGTATTGGCCGTAACTATGTAGCTCATGCCAAGGAATTGGGAAATGAGATACCAGATGAACCAGTGGTTTTTATGAAGCCTAAAAGCGCCCTGCTTCAACCACATACCCCTTTTTATTATCCGGAATTTACTAATGAACTGCATTATGAATGCGAACTCGTTTTGCGCATCAGTAAAAATGGAAAATATATCCAGGATAAATTTGCAAGCAAATATTATGATGCTGTAACTACCGGTATTGATTTTACCGCAAGGGATATTCAAAACGATTTGAAAGCAAAAGGGCTTCCCTGGGAAAAAGCAAAAGCATGGGATAACTCTGCAGCCATCGGTAAATGGATTCCTTTTACAGCGATCAAGAACAAAAAGGATATTAATTTCTGTTTGTATAAAAATAAAGAGCTTGTTCAGCAAGGCAACTGCAACCTTATGATCCATGACTTCGATAGCATTGTTGCCTATATTTCCAATTACTTTTCTGTGAACATCGGAGACCTCGTTTTTACCGGAACACCAGCAGGTGTAGGGGAGTTAGTTGTTGGAGACGAAATAGAAGGATTTATTGAGGATGACTCATTATTATCATTAGAAATAAAGTAGAAATTTTAGACCAAAACCAACTTCGAAGCCGCTCCAATTAACGAGCGGCTTTTAATTTTCACATACACTCGTTCGCCTTATTTTTGCCAATTAGCTTGCCTCTATGATCGAAAAAGAAATTTTACTGAAAGCTTTCCGGTTGATGTGTTGTGCAAAATCAATGGCAGAGACCTACGATGCCAACCGGCAAATTTGTAAATATGTTCATTCAACTTCACGGGGCCATGAAGCAATACAACTGGCCACTGCTTTTCATTTAAAAAATTGCGATTATGTAAGTCCCTATTATCGTGATGAAAGTATGTTGCTTGGGCTTGATTATTCTCCTTATGAATTAATGCTACAATTGTTGACAAAGGCCGATGATCCTTTTACAGGAGGACGTTCTTATTATTCTCATCCCAATTCGAAAGAAGAAGATAAACCGAAGATAATTCATCAAAGCAGTGCAACCGGAATGCAGGCAATACCAACCACCGGTGTTGCACAGGGAATTCAATATCTCGAAAGCATTAATTCGCCATTGTTGCTAAAAACAGAAGAGGGTGAATTGCCAGTTGTGATTTGTTCGTTCGGTGATGGAAGTGTAACCGAAGGAGAAGTAAGCGAAGCATTGCAATTTGCAGTATTAAAGCGGTTACCTATAATTTACCTGGTACAGGATAATGAATGGGGCATCAGCGCCACAGCCGAGGAAACAAGAACAATGAATGCTTATGAATACGCTGATGGCTTCAAAGGATTGAATAAAATACAAATTGATGGAACTGATTTTACACATTGCTATAAGATAATGGGCAATGTGATCAATGAAGTTCGAAAGAACAGGACTCCATGGTTGGTACATGCAAAAGTGCCATTACTTAATCATCATACTAGTGGGGTAAGAAAAGATTTTTACCGCAGTGAAGAAGACCTTGCAAAAGATGCAATTGATGACCCATTGCCGAAATTAAAAAAACTTTTACTTGAAAATGAAATAGGTAAAGAAGAGTTGGAGAAAATTGAGACCGATATGGCAGAGTTAATAAATGCTGATTTTATGAAGGCATTAAACTCTCCGGAACCGGACATTAAAAGCGCAACGGAGCATGTTTTCATTCCTACAAATATTACGGAGGAAAAAGGCGAAAGAGTTGCTAATGGTAAAGAAAAAGTAATTATGGTTGATGCTGCGTTGTTTGCTATTCGGGAATTAATGGAAGATCATCCTGAATGTATTTTTTTTGGACAGGATGTTGGTCGTAGGCTTGGTGGTGTTTTTCGAGAAGCGGCAACACTTGCTGAGCAATTTGGTGATCATCGTGTTTTTAATACGGCGATCCAGGAGGCTTATATAATCGGCTCAACAGTTGGCTTAAGTGCAGTAGGAGTGAAGCCGATCGTTGAAGTACAATTTGCAGATTATATATATCCCGGTTTCAATCAGCTAGTTTCTGAAGTTTCTAAATCATGTTATTTAAGTTGTGGTAAATACCCGGTCTCAACTATTATTCGTGTACCCATCGGCGCTTATGGTGGCGGTGGGCCTTATCATAGCGGCTGTGTTGAAACAACATTGCTTTCAATAAAAGGAATTAAGATCGCTTATCCATCAAACGCTGCTGATATGAAAGGATTAATGAAAGCAGCGTATTACGATGGTAATCCTGTTGTGATGCTTGAACACAAAGGTTTGTATTGGAGTAAAGTGCCGGGTACGGAAGATGCAAAGTCAATTGAACCATCAAGAGATTATATTCTTCCATTTGGAAAAGCAAATGTTGTTTTAAATGCTGATAAAAGTAAAATAGAAAATGGGGAGAGTTGTTGCATCATCACTTATGGAATGGGTGTGTATTGGGCAAAAGCTGCAGCAAAAAAATTTCCAGGACTGATAGAAATTATAGATCTAAGAACATTGTTTCCTTTAGATGAAGAATTGATATTTGAATCGGTAAAAAAGCATGGAAGATGTTTGGTGCTTACAGAAGAGCAGCAAAACAATTCTTTTGCAGAAGCTTTAGCAGGTAGGATCTCAAAAAATTGTTTTAAATGGCTTGACTCACCAGTTGAAGTTTTAGGGGCAGCCAATGTTCCCGCTATTCCATTAAATATGAATCTTGAAAATGCAGTGCTGCCGAATGCAGAAAAAATTGAAGTGAAAATTAAAAACCTCTTTAGTTATTAGTAAAATAATGTGTCGAATAGAAAGCTTAATAGAAGTTATACAGCCCAACCCATAATTTTCCACATATTAACAAAATGCCAGCAACGACAAATACGTTATAATCATCATGATTATATTTGTCGCTAATCAAACCCTTTAAATGAGCATTCCTAAAGGAAAACTTATTGCAATTGGAGGTGCGGAAGATAAAGGCACCGATCTTGAAACCGGGGAAGTCTATCGCAGTAATCTTAATTTTTTTGAATTAGGCATTTTGCGCCGCGTAGTGCAGGAAGCTGGTGGTCCCAGTGCAAGGATTGAGATCATTACAACAGCCTCTACTATTCCCATGGAAGTAGGTGAAAATTACCGAAATGCATTTGGAAAAATTGGTTGCGAGAATGTTGATATAATGCATGTTCGTACACGACAAGACACCTTGAACAAAGAATTCCTGCAAAGAATAAAAACCTGTGATGCCGTAATGTTTAGCGGCGGAAATCAATTACGCCTGAGTGTTACAGATGGGGGTACAGAATTTCTTGCGATCATGAAGAGGCGATATATGAATGAAGATTTTTTGATCGCAGGAACATCTGCAGGCGCCATGGCAATGAGCAAAACAATGATCTATGAAGGGAATGCGACAAGAGCACATTTAAAAGGTGAAGTAAAGATCACGACCGGCCTGGGGTTTATTGATTCGGTAATTATTGATTCTCATTTTGAAAAACGTGGAAGATTTGGAAGATTGGCACAAGCTGTTGCAACTAATCCGAGTTGTATCGGTATTGGATTGGGAGAGGATACCGGCATGCTGATCACGGAAGGAGATAAAATGGAAGCAATAGGCAGTGGACTTGTTGTTATCATTGACGGGCATGATATTTTGCATAACAATATTGGTGATATCCCAGACGGTAACCCTATCTCGATTGAAAATTTAAAAGTTCATTTTTGTGAAAAGGGAAATGGATACGTTATCAGTGAACGGAAATTTTTAATGGAAGTAAGTGATGGCGCTGTTATTAAGAAGCAAGTGGATGTTGAATGATAGTTTGAGGTTTGAAGTTTGAGGTTTGATATCAGGGGCATCCACCAACGACGGATGCTTTTTTAGTTTAAATTGTGTCAAACAATTTTTTCATGAAACTTTTTATCTTTTCAATAGTTATAATCTTGACAACATCGTTTGTTTCTCAAAAGAAAACAAAAGTTATCTTTTTTGGTGATTCGATAACACAGGCGGGTGTGCAAGCCGGTGGTTATATTGTAAGAGTTGACAGTATGAGCAAGTTGGAAGGCTTAGGAGATAAATATGAATTTATTGGCGCTGGTATTGGCGGCAATAAGGTGTATGATCTGTATTTAAGGATGGAAAATGATGTGCTGGCAAAAACCCCGGATGTAGTTATTATTTATATTGGTGTAAATGATGTATGGCATAAATCTACCTCTGGAACGGGCACCGACGCTGATAAGTTTGAAAAATTTTACCAGGCGATCATTGATAAACTGAAAGTAAAGAGTATAAAAATTATTCTTAGTACGCCTGCAGCAATAGGGGAGAAGATTGATTTTAGTAATCCACAGGATGGCGACATGAATGAATACAGCAATATCATTCGCAGGATCGCCTCAAAAAATAATTTGGCCTTGGTTGATCTACGAAAAGCATTTCTTGATCATAACATCAAAAACAATCCTGCAAATAAGGATCGGGGTATTCTTACTACTGACCGTGTTCATTTAAATGCAAATGGCAATCAACTGGTGGCTGATGAAATGTGGCGAGTAATAAAAAGTTTATAAAAGACCTTTGTCCGATTCCCATTTTCTTGTTGATCTGCCTTCATTTGAAATAACGGCATAATTATTTTTATCAGCCCATTTCAAAACTTTCTTTCGTAAGAGCTTTGGATAAAAATGTGTGGCAACATTTTTAGGGTTTTGATATTCTTTGAACAAGCCAATCTTACTTAG
>DATDCP010000333.1:0-2506 GCA_036524255.1 Chitinophagaceae bacterium | reverse complement strand
AACAGTGTGCTGATAAAGATTCAATGCCTTTTCCGGTGGTGCCATCTCCCCTTGTAGTAAGGGGATCAGCGAGTCAATATGCTGAACAACTATTGAGAATGTTTGATGCACGGCATTTGATTTGGCTGTGTCAGACCGGAGATCACTCAGCATACTGTTCATGAATTCCTTTTCACGCCGGTGTTCGATAAAATGCTCCCGTTGATTCTCTGCTAAAAATCCGCAGAATATTGCAAGGAACAACATGAGAAATTCCCAGAAATAATGTGTCAATTTTTTTCGGGGAGTATGAGTGTGGGCATGTACTTCCATAAAAGATTATTTCAGGTGGTATTCTTTTCTGAGAATTTCCAATAATTGATAATTAGCTTTTGCATATGGAACATATTGTGTTTGCCGGGTGCCTCTAAGCATCAGCAAATAATAGGAGGCTGTATTTTCAGCCTCCTGTCTGGAAAATTTATCAGCATTCACTAACCTGCCCGAAGCTGGTATTTCTTCTTTGTTGTTAAGTGCTTCTAGTAAGGTGAAAGTTCCTTTTTTTGTCAATCTTTCATACCAGGTAAAATCATAATGCTTGATCGTGAAGGGACGCAAATAGAATTCAATGTAACTGTATTCTTTTTCGTTACGGCTTCTTACGTTGGCTACCGCTACACTCAGTCTGCCAATACTGGCCTGCAGTTCACTGCTTTTAAAATAGCGCAGTTCACCAGAGTTCCTAAGCTGATTCAGGATCCCATCATTGGGTTCAAATAACAACTGGGCAGACTGAATAAAAGCCCAGGTAAAAGCGGGATAGAAACGTTTTGAAAGATTTGTTAGGCTACTGTCTTTTACATAATCGATAAAGAAATCACATTCTTTTTCCTTAATTATCCTGATTGCAATTTTTTCCTCTATAGCAATTGAATCGGTAAGTATTTCTTTGTACAGGTTTTTTGCAAGTTGTATGGCCCGCTGGTGTTCTACATAGTGTTCCCGGTAGTTTTCTGCTAAAAATCCACAGAACACAGCAAGGAACAACATGAGAAACTCCCAGAAATAATGTGTCCACTTTTTTCGTGAAGTATGAGTCTCGCCTGAGGCGAGATGAGAATGGTGGTGTACTTCCATGTTTGGTGCTTATAATTTTGGTTGCTGTAATGTCGGTGGTTCGGCTGCAGCTTTAAAGTTAGTACTTGCAATCTATCAGGATGGATTTTTTATTCTCATTTTCTGTGTAATCCCAACATACATTCTCCTTATTTTCGTGTTCTTTTTTTATGCGACAATTGGCAGCTATCATGTTTGTGGATATGGCAGGGTATACAGCCCTGATGCAGGAGAATGAACAATTGGCAAAAGCCAAACAAAAACACCTGAAAGATGTGTTGGAGCGAACCGTAAAGAATTATAACGGAAAAATTCTGCAGTATTATGGGGATGGTTCACTGAGCATATTTTCCAGCGCCATTGATGGTGTGAACAGCGCCATTGAAATTCAAAAACAATTACAACAGGAACCAAAAGTTGATCTTCGAATAGGTTTGCACACGGGAGATATTTCAATTGAGGACGAAACAATTTATGGCGATGGTGTAAATCTTGCATCAAGAATTGAATCGCTTGCTGTGCCCGGCAGTATTTTTATTTCTGAGAAAGTGGCCGATGAGGTAAAAAATCAAAACGACATTACGCTTCGTGAACTCGGCTATTTTGAATTGAAAAATGTAAAACTTCCTGTTCGAATTTATGCTGTTTCAAATGAAGGCCTTGTAATTCCATCACGAGATGAATTAAAAGGAAAAACAAAGCCACCTGCAAATCGTCTTGCCGTTTTGCCATTTGTAAATCTTAGTGGTGATCCTGAAAATGAATATTTCAGCGATGGCATTACAGAAGAGTTATTGAATTCACTTACGAAAGTGGAAGGATTACAAGTTACCTCCCGTACTTCGGCTTTTGCGTTTAAAGGTAAGCTGGATGATATCCGTGAAATAGGAGTTAAATTAAATGTAGATAAAATATTAGAGGGCAGTGTCCGCAAAGCATCCAACAGGGTCCGCATAACTGCACAATTAATAAATGCAGCAGATGGATACAATGTGTGGAGTGAAAACTATGACCGTGATCTTACAGATATTTTCCAGGTACAGGATGAGATCAGTAATATAATCGCTAATCGTCTTCGTGAAAATTTATCGCTTGCTTCAAAAAATGAACATCTTGTAAAGACTTCCACCAAAAACATCAATGCATATACACTTTATTTAAAAGGATTGCATTACTGGAATAAACTCACACCGGCTGATACATACAAGGCAATTGAATGTTTTCAGCAGGCAATTGAATTAGAACCAGGTTATGCGCAGGCTTATGCAATGATGGCGATCGCTTATTCAAATCTTGGTGCAACGGGCCAGTTAAAGCCCGATAAAGCATTCGGATTCGCTGATCAATACAGTGATAAAGCATTGAAGCTTGATGATAGCATTGCAGAGAGTCATATTGCCAAAGCGAGGGT
>DATDCP010000332.1:0-3883 GCA_036524255.1 Chitinophagaceae bacterium | reverse complement strand
CCATTGCAACTAAAGCATGAAGTAGTCCAGTAGTTAATCCACCCTGTACAACAAGTCTTTTAAATTTTGTTTTAGACGCGAATAATTCATCAAAATGAAGTGGATTATAATCGCCGCTCAATGTGGCAAATGTCTTTACATGATCTGCAGTTAACGTGATACTTCGGGTTGCTTTTTGTCCAATAGAAACTTGCATAGCATATATGTTATCAGCTAATTTAATCAATTTTGTTGCTTATTATTCTCTTCAATTTCTTCAATGATCACTTTCTCTTTCTTTATCCCTTGTCTTAAAAGATAAAATAAACTCATATAAATATTCGCTATCCACACAACGGAAAAGCCCGCAATAAAATAGCCTCGCCAATCAGCATACAATAAATAAAATTTGGTGATTACAAGGAAGACTATAGTAACATAATGACTAAAACAATATTCGCAAGTAAGAATGTAGAAAAACTTTCTTAAAAGGAACAGCTTATTTTGCCTGCTATTCAATTCGCAAAACTTACGTGGTTCCTTAAATACTTCCTCATGTGTAACGGTCCATGAAATGCAGGCAACAGGAAGAGCAATTACAAAAAGATAAATAAGCTGCATATTTAAAGACATGGCAATGACTTTAATGAACAAACTTTATTGTTCAAAAGGCAAACCAAAACCAAGCCAGCATTTTTGACCCTGTATTCCAAATAAAAAACCCGGGAATTCCGGGCCTTTTACTTTGTATTCTGCTACTGTTATGAAGAATGCCATTTATTTAAAGTCTGTAAAAACAACTCCCTGTGAATTCATCAGCGCTATTTCTGATACACCATTTTTAATAACAGTTACATGATACACTTCTTCGTTTCCATTGGGCACTCTTCGGGTAATGCTATATAAATTGTTTCCATATGTATTGATCGCATTGGTGACCACCACATCAGGAACATATGTATTAAGAACAGGCAGTGAAGCTTTAAAGCTTTCGCCTCTCATCATGTACCATGGCTGCGTGTTATAATATACACGAACGATCCGGTTATTATCGCTTTTGTAGGTCGCATACCACCAATCGCTGGTCATAGGCATCCATGTTACTGTCGTTGCTGTAGGGTAGCTTGTCTCGAAGTTTGTTTTAATAGTAACTGGTACTTGTGAACTATTAAACTCTGTATTAGTCGTTTTATACGTCGTCACGACTTCCTGTGCACTTACCGTATATGCAGCTGCCAGGATAATTGCTGCGCAAAATATTTTTTTCATAGATAACAAAATTTAAAAAGAGTTAAACAATTGATTTTATCTACTAGTAAAAAACAACAATGGTGCCGATGATTTTTCAATTTCTTACTTGCACTAAATGTGTTAATTAGATCTGCTAAAAATTATTCTTTTCTTTCTAGGGTATAAACATTGAAGAGTTGTTCAGGAAAAAAATTTCATGTGCGTATTAAACTTGGGAAAAACATTCCCAACAGGGGTAAATTATTTATTCTTATCCGTTGATGGTACGATCATCATCATATAAACATATAGTCCGAGGTTATCAGACAGAATTTCATCGGCGCCAATTGTTGCATTATTTAATAACCGTGATCCGCTGGGGTTAAGGCAACCCAATACTACCCGGTTTGTTTTAAAATTAATTGACCCTGTTTTTTCTGGAACGATCATATAGGGAGACTCAGAATTCTTCCCATAAAATTTAAAACTACTCCCATTGAGTCTCATAAGGCTATTAAGACTCATACCTGAATAAATACCATCTTTAGAGTTCCAGACATTTTCGCTGATGATCCCATCATAATTGGTGATGCTGCCCGCATTCATATTTCCACCAATAATGAGGTAGGCTGGTTTGCAAAGATTCATATTGTCTTCCCAAATAAAAACTGCCTGCCTGCTTGTCTTAGGAAACAAAACAGAACATTTTGCTACTTCTTTTTCAGAGAAATAATAAATATCTCTTATAACGTTTGCCTTTCCGAAAACACTTACAAGATATTCATGAGAATAAAACTGCAACAGGTCTTCTGCAAAATGGATATCTTCTGGCAATGGTAGCTCTTGCTGATTAATGGCTAATGAATAAAGTGTATCATCATCCTTTTCAATGATCCTATTTGCCAGCACCGAAATATTTTTCTTTTGAAATAAAATATCCGCAGTGTCCTTCTCATTACCGCAGAAAAAACCCGCTTCTTTTAGCTCTTCCAGGTTTTCTGTATATTCATTTTCTAAAGAGGTGATATAAGTAAATGAAGAATTATTTTTTGTATGAAATGTTTCGATACTTCTTTTAATATTCAATGTATCTTTTTTCTTTTTACTCTTCGCAGGTTTTACATTATACACATTTACCACTATATCATTTCGTATGCTGCTACCACCAGGTACAAATTTTTTCTTATTTAAATAGTTTTCAAGTTTTTTTGGCGAAAGAGTAGAGGCATAAAGAAAATCCTTTACAGAATATTCCTGGCTGTGCATGTTGCACACAATTAAAAACGAAATAAGAAAAAGTAGAGATCCCCTCATAAAATAATTTGTTCTTTAATACACTTGACGGTGGGGTTTTAAAAGAATATTGGGTTGAAAATCAAGAGGAAGGTATAAAAGTCTGCACAATAACCATACCGGGGAGAAAAATCAAAACACGTTCGCACTCCAAAATTACTGATTTATCTCTAGCAATTGATAGGCTTTCAACTGAATATTTACTGGAATATTATCAGGATCTCCATTTAATGGTCCCTTCCTTACTTTCCTTAACCCGGAACCTGACAATCTTTTTGATCAAGGTCAAAGGCAAAGGCTTATCATGCGGAAATTGAACCGAGCCTGCTGCAGTCTTATATTTTGCTAGCTCCTTGGCAAAAGCTTTTATAGCAGATGGCATTGGATAAAAGCCAATATGTTTTTTAAACACAGCAAATGTGACCAAGATTTTCTGGTAAGAATACCCGGGCATGCTCCATTTTAAACCTTCTGCTGCACCCGGTGCTGCAGCCCTAATACATTCATGAAGTTTCCATAATTTCTCTTGTACTTCAGCCGGCGCAGCATAAATATATTCCTCAATCGTTTTCGGTTTCATTTGATCTGTAATTGCGATTTAATTTCCTTTACTTGCCTGCCAAATAAACCATACGTTCGAAACAACATACAATATCAATACTACCAGTGATGCAGCAACATCAAAATTATACGCCTTTTCAGCTTTATTCTTTTTAATAAGATTTAAGGAATAGGCATTGGCCGCAATAGTAGTGAAAATAAAAAATAAGGTAACCCCATGCAGCAGATCAACCAATGTAAATGAACTCGACTCCGGTAAGGCGGAATCAATAATATACTTATTACCAATCACAGCAAATAAGGCACCTACCGTTAATCCGAAACGGGAGTCCATTCCATCTGCATGAATGTAAAAACATACATAGGATATAAGAAATGCGAGGTACATTCCTAAAAACATCTTCCAAAACAGCCCCGAAGCTTCCCGGCTAACAACCAGTCTTATCCTGAATGAGCTATATTCTGTACGGGGTTTAGTAAGCTCTTCATCCCCAAAACCTGTTTCATACACTTTTATTCCTGTCGAAAGCAAACAACTATCAATCGTCCAGCCACGCAATGTAAACCGCGAATCGTAATGCTGACCAACAGTATCTGCGACAAAAACCATAGATCTTGAATCGTACTGGGAATTTTCGAATGCGATCCGAAGGCTTTGCCTGTCAAAAGGAAAGTTGTTGATTCTCCATGAGTCCTTCATTACACATTGCAATTTCATTTGCATATTGATCATGCCATCGCTGCTATCGACGGTTACAAATGACTTGGTCACATTTTTTGCCTGCGGTATCTCAAGATTATTATAAAAATCAAAATCCTT
>DATDCP010000331.1:0-3604 GCA_036524255.1 Chitinophagaceae bacterium | reverse complement strand
TCTGCAGCAAGTAAGGCCCGCAGAAAAAGAATTTTAAAACAAGCCAAGGGTTATTATGGCAAAAGGAAGAACGTTCTTACCGTTGCCAAGAACGTAGTTGAAAAAGGTATGACCTATATGTTTGTAGGTCGTAAGTTGAAGAAAAGAAATTATCGTCAATTGTGGATTGCCCGTATCAACGCGGCGGTTCGTGAAGAAGGAATGACCTATTCCGAGTTCATCAACAAACTTCAGAAAAAAGGAATTGAGCTTGACCGTAAGGTTCTTGCTGACCTTGCAATGAACAATCCTGAGACATTTAAAAACCTCGTTGCGCAGGTAAAATAAAATTGGAACTATCCAAACTGAAGCCGGCTGTGAATATTCATAGCCGGCTTTTTGTTTTTTATTCATCCAAACTTATACTTTTGTTGCCGCTAAAGAATTTGAACACCTAGTAACCCATTAAGTTTTTAATGAACAACACCTACCTCGATCTTGTAAAGCAGACTTTCAACTTTCCCCAGGAAGGATTGGAAGTAGAAGATGGAAATTTTTATTTCAACGGTCTTGACATGAAGGCGCTGATTGCTAAATACGGCACGCCGATGAAACTGACTTACCTGCCGAAGATCGGGATGCAGATCAAAAAAGCTAAGCAGTTATTTGCTGCTGCAATTAAGAAACACAAATACGAGGGAAAATATCATTATTGCTATTGTACTAAAAGCTCACATTTTAGTTTTGTGGTGGAAGAGACTTTGAAACATGATATCCATCTCGAAACTTCTTATGCATATGATATTGAGATCATCAAAAAATTATATGAGAAGAAAAAGATCACAAAGGATATTCATATCATTTGTAATGGGTATAAACAAAAAAATTATACAAGAAGAATTGCCAACTTGCTGAATACCGGGTTTAACAATGTAATACCGATATTAGACAATAAAGAAGAATTAAGAGAGTATGCTAAAACTGTAAGGGTCCCTTTTAAAGTGGGTATCAGGGTAGCTGCGGAAGAAGAACCAACTTTCCCTTTTTATACTTCCCGACTTGGAATCAGGGCAAAAGATATCCTGGAGTTTTATGTTGACAGGATCGAAGGATATGAAAGCAAGTTTCAATTAAAGATGTTGCACATCTTTCTTAACAAGGGTATTAAGGACGATATTTATTATTGGAGTGAATTAAATAAGATCATTAATCTTTATTGCCAGCTAAAAAAGATCTGTCCTGAGCTTGATTCAATAAATATTGGCGGAGGGTTCCCGATCAAGCACTCTCTTGGCTTCGAGTACAAATATGATTTCATGATCAATGAGATCGTTCGCAATATTAAGACTGCCTGTAAAAAAGCAAGAGTTCCGATGCCTCATATTTTTACAGAGTTTGGCAGTTTTACCGTGGGAGAAAGCATGGCACATATTTTCAGTGTGATTGGTGAAAAAGTACAGAACGATCGGGAAACATGGTACATGATCGATTCATCATTTATTACAACATTACCTGATACATGGGGGATAGGGGAGAAATTTTTAATGCTGCCAATAAATAAATGGGACCAGGAATATCATCGGGTGGTATTAGGCGGCATCACTTGCGACAGCCATGATTATTACGATTCAGAAGAACATATTAATGAAGTGTTTCTTCCTAAGATCACAAATGGTGAACCACTATACGTTGGATTTTTTCATACCGGCGCCTACCAGGATCAGATCAGCGGATATGGAGGAATTAAACACTGTCTCATTCCTTCGCCTAAGCATGTAATAGTCGGGTATGATAAAAATGGGAAGTTGACTGACTGGTTATATGCTAAACAACAGTCTGCTCAAAGCATGCTGAAGATATTAGGATATAAATAAAAGAGGCCCTTTCTTCCAAACACACGGTTACAAAATCACAAAAGGACATCGTATCATGCAATTCATGGTTAGGCATGAAAGGACCTGGTTTTTTAAAAGAGCTTATTGGCGCACTTTCTTGGTTCTTGTTGGTCCTCGTTTAGTAGCATCTATAGGCTGACTTTTTACTATCGTTTTATTTTCAATAACAGTTGCTTCAGTTTTGGTTGTGGTGTCTTTTGATAATTCTTCTGGTTCTTTAATTTCTTTGCTTGCAAGATCTTTCAGGTCTATACTATCCGATGCGTTTTCACTATCAAAATGCATAAACTTCAATGCAGTGACAGTTGAGTCAGAATTTTTTTGAGGCGTTGTTGGTTTGAATACTCGTGTCGAATATTCTTTTGCGACTTCACAACTGGCTGCAAATGCTACCAGCAAAAGTATGATGACGACTTGTAAGGCATCTGCTGATTTCATGGCGTTGAATTTTAAAATTAGAAAACCGATTACCTTCCCGACCGTTTATAGAATTTTGGAGATTGTCTTGATCCGTAGCTTTATATTTATCAACAATTCAACGACCAAAAAAATATAAAATGATTTAACATGAAACGAATTTTGATATTATTAACAGGAGCATTGTTTATTTCATCATTTATAAACGCTCAATCAGCGGAAGATTCTGCTAAGGCTGTTGTTGTCCAGCTATTCACTGCTATGAAAAATGTGGATGCTGCTATGCTGAAAGATGCTTTTGCAGATAGTGCAGTGTTACAAACCATCCGCCGCAAGCAAGACGGAACTTTTTTTGTACAAAATGAAAAGGTAAGTGATTTTGTTGCCAGCATAAGTAGAGCTAAAAAAGATTCACTGGATGAAAGAATAACTTTTGAAACTGTAAAAGTTGACGGACCATTGGCTTCCGTTTGGACGCCCTATAAGTTTTATTATGCGGGGAACTTCAGTCATTGCGGAGTCAATTCATTTCAATTGGTAAGAATTAATGGTCGCTGGAAAATTCAATTCCTGATCGATACTCGTAGAAGACAGGGATGTGAATAAAAAAGAAACCCCACCGTAGAAACGGTAGGGTGTAAACCAAAACCAACTGCTTATGAGAAATATTTAATAAGATCTGTCTATTTAATTTTAATATCTTTTGCTGCTTCTCTGACTTCCGCCTTCTTAGGAAGGTTTAATCTCAACACTCCATTGACGTAAGAAGCCTCGATAGCCGTTGCATCAATTTTGTCATCTATTGTGAAAGAACGTTTAAAACTTCTGTAGCTGTATTCTTTACGAATTTGCTTTTCTGTTTGACGATTTTCTTCATTCTTTCTTTCTGCAGATATTGTTAAAACGTTGCTATCTACATTTACTTTAAAATCAGTTTTTTCAAATCCCGGAGCAACTACTTCAAGAGAATAGCCATTTTCAACCTGCTTAATATTTACGGGTACATAGCCTTGTTTTGTCAGGAAATTGTAACCATCATTAAGCACAACAGGTAAACCGCCGAAAAGTTCATCTACCATATTGTCAAAAGAGCGGTCATAGTTTCGATTTTGAAATTTTGAATGTGTCATAGTTTTATAGTTTAGTTTTTTAAGTTTTTTAGTCACTTAATTTCCTCCTAGATCTTTCAAACCACATACCATGCCAGCGAAACCTCCTTTTTTCTGACTCTTTGTTCTAAATCCATGAAGCAAGAGGACAATATTTCCGAATTCAGAAATTTTTGCTGACAGTTTATCAAGCATCTTGTTTCA
>DATDCP010000330.1:0-25220 GCA_036524255.1 Chitinophagaceae bacterium | reverse complement strand
AAGGAATTTCATTACCTGTTTTTAACCCGCCAATTTATTCATTAGCCTATAAATTTTAGTCATTTCTTCGTCGACTATACCTTCGGTATCTGGCTTTTTATTTTCCCGGACTTTTCCCAGTTTTATATACTTAATAAATTCTGATGGGTTTAAACCTGTTGCTTTCTTAAAAGCTGAAGTAAAAGTATTTCTATTGTTAAACCCTGATTCTTCCGCGATCGATTCAAGTTTTTTAGTCTCCCATTCTTTTTTTAAAAGCTTCTCTATACAGGATATTATCCTGTATTCGTTAACGAAGTCATTAAAATTCATTTTGTAATAGCTATTGATAAAAGCTGACAACTGGTGCAGCGGAAGATGTATTTCTTCTGAAAGCATTCGTAAAGAATAACTATGCTTAAGAAAAGGTTTATTTCTTGAAAAATGATTACGAATATTCTCCTCAATTTCAGCGGTACGTTCCTGCGACATAGACAATGAGATCGGGTGCTTTGTTTCAGATTTATGTTTTCTTACAACTCTGTGCCGGGACCTAACAGATGGGTTTATATATGAGGTGAATCTTGTTATCCAGAAACGCAAGTGAAAGAGATTAATTTTTTTAGGCTGCGGTTTATACAAACTGGTGAGGATATATATGTAGCAGGCAGGTATAAAAAAAAACAAAGTGATCTTGTCAAATATTCTAAATGAGTGATTAAATTGACCTGTTGGTGCCAGGAAGATGACAGGAAAAAGAGAAAGGAAAATAAAAAAAATAAATATAACCTTCATTTGGTTATTGCTCAACCTTCCTCTAAATGTCCGTAAGAGGAGAATGCTCACTGATATAAATATCAGGTGAAGGTGTGTGACGAATGCCATCGGAATATTTTAAGGTTTAATGGTAAACCAAAAATATAGAAAAATAATTAGCGGGAAATAATAAAAATTTCCACCTATCACATTTTTTTGGGATACCATGCTTGTAATTATTGGCACAATAAGAGGAATAAACCTAAACAAGCATTACGCAAAAGACAAATCTCTCTTAGAAGCTAATTATAGATGCCTAATCTAGTTTAACATCAAAGCTTAAATGCTATTACAGATCGGTGATCACTTTATATTTCGGTACCAACGATTTCATGATGGTCCAGGCGATCAGGTAGGCAACGGCGCAGAAGGCGAACATGATCGTATAAGAAGTGGTCATTTGAGCATGAACTAAAGGCTTTTGAAGTTCCAATAGTTTATCGAAGGATGCCGCATCAATAGTCTTTAATTGTTCCGCAACTTCCCTGGACAAACCCTTAAGATCGATCTTATCCAAACTAACAACATCACCAAATTTTGTTGTAAGTTTCATTGACTGTATCCTTGAAACATAGTCACCCAATCCACTTGCTTTTGCAGCAACCCATGATTCGGCGATACCAGCTGCTTTATAAGAATCAAATAACCAGCCTCCCACTTTTGAAACGATCACTCCACCTATACCCCCAGCCATTCCACCAATCCCTACAACAGATCCTATTGCCTTTTTAGGGAACATATCACTCACTGTTGTAAAAATATTTGCACTCCATGCCTGGTGTGCAGATGTTCCAATACCGATTAAAAGCACAGGTACCCAATAACTGTAAGAACCAAATGGCTGAGCCAATAATACAACTAAAGGTATTATAGCGATCATCAGCATCGCTTTCATCCTGCCATCATAAGGCGAGTATCCTTTTTTAAAATAATACATGGGGAACCATCCACCACCAACACTGCCGATCATAGTCATCGTATAAAGTACCGCTAATGGAATTGCCACTTCAGTACTGCTCATTCCATACTGTGACGTTAAAAATCCTGGGAGCCAAAATAGAAAGAACCACCAAACACCATCAGTTAAAAATTTACCGATCGCAAACGCCCATGTTTGCTTATAGCCTAACAATTTTACCCATGAAACTTTTTCGTTTGTCCTGGCAGTAACCGCCGGTTCTTCCTTATCTGAATTGATATATTCTAGTTCTGCAGCAGATAAACGTTTTTGCTCTGTAGGCTTCTCATAAAAAACCAGCCAGAAAAATAACCAGATGAAACCGACAGCTCCCACTAAAATAAATGCAACCTCCCAGCCCCAATTCTTGCCAATCCAGGGAACACTAAGTGGCGCAAGTACAGCACCTATATTAGCTCCTGAATTAAATATCCCTGTTGCAAATGACCTTTCTTTTTTGGGAAAATATTCCGCCGTAGCTTTTATTGCTGCAGGAAAGTTACCAGCCTCGCCGAATGCAAGAACAGCACGGCTAACCATGAAACCTGCAACAGAAACACTCAAAGCTGTTATTCCAAAAAGTCCAAGTACTGCATTTAATCCTTCACCAAGAGGAATTGCTAACGCATGGATCATCGCACCGATACTCCAGATAATGATCGCCCATGTATATCCTTTCTTTGTTCCAAGCTTGTCAATGATCCTACCGGCTAAGAGCAGGCTAATAGCATAGCCAAATTGAAACACCGCAGTAATGTTGGCGTAATTTGTATTTGTCCAGCCAAAAAGTTCTGAAAGATCTTTTTGTAACAGGCTCAGCACTTGCCTGTCAAGATAGTTTATTGTAGTAGCAAAGAATAGTAAGGCGCAGATTGTCCACCTGTATTTTCCTATGGCTTGTTGCATCGTAATTACCCCCATCCCCTAAAGAGGAGTTTTGAAACTTTAAAAATGTCGAAGGTTTAAATTTATTTTGATACCAGCTTAAGTAACTCCGATTTTACTTCGTTGCGTCGCAATCCGTTCATCACCTGTGCTGCTACTTAGCTGGCTTTATTGACCCGATCAATTCCAATACTTTCTTAGTCTCTGTTTCAATAGTTCCGTAATCTTTTGCTTCCATCAGTTTTTTACTGATAAGCTTGCTACCCATACCAACAGCACATACGCCTGCTTTAAACCATCCTTCAATATTTTCTTTCGTTGTATCAACACCACCGGTTGGCATAAAAAGGAGTTTTGGAAAGATATCCTTAATAGTTGTCAAAAATTCAGGGCCCAACATATTTCCCGGAAATAATTTAATGAATTTGATGCCCGTATTTTCAGCTGCAATGATCTCACTTGGTGTCATACATCCCGGTGCATAAAAAATATCATTGCTTACACAGTAAGCAGCTACATCAGGTACAAAACCGGGACTAACTAAAAAATCAGCACCAGCAGCCATATAATCATTTGCATGCTGCATATTCTTAATTGTTCCTACACCCAATAACAATCCGGGCATTTCTGCATTGCGCAAAGCAACCATCTTTTTGAAATTTGCCAACGCTGCGTCACCACGATTAGTGTATTCAACTGCTTTTACTCCTGCACGATAAATTGACTTTAATACATCAAGGCTCACTTCTTCGCTTGAATTAAAATATAAGGGAAGCATTCCCTGCTTTATTATGGCATCTGCTATTTGTTGTGTCTTGTTCAAGTTATAAGTTTTAATTTATGGGTTGTAAGTTTAGAGTCATCTGCTGTAGGTTTCAGTTGTAAGCTTCTTTATCTTATAACTTATAACCTATAACTTACGACTCATATTCGTACTTTAATTACCAGCTTCTTAATCGTTCCCTCACCTATCATTGGTGCATGCACATCTTCAGGAAAGAAGATCGCAAACTGTCCGTCTCTCAATTGAAAAAATGTATCAGGCGTATCGTTATAGAACTGTACATCTTTCTCTGCATTGTAATCACCATTCGGTGTTACACATTTTTCTCTTGGCTTCCATCCAATAGTTTCAAACCCACTAATGCAAAGTTGAATATCAATATTCTTATTATGACACTCGAACTTTGCGCAGCTTACTTCTATCGTTTTGCCCGGTGCATTACTATAAATAGCTTTTAAGCCATCTGAAATGTCCGCCTTTCCATCTGCGGCATTTGCCAGATCGGCCTGGCCAATATATTCAAATGCTTTTGCAAATAAAGGATGGGCTGAAAAATATTTCGGTGCGTTTTGAAGTGTATCAATGATCATATTACCCCCTGTCCCCCTAAAGGGGGAACTTAGATTTGATGTTGTTAAATATTATTGTTTCTCAAAAAAATTTAAAGTTATTTTCATGTGCTCAATACTCAATAGAAAGCCGAAGTGTGCGACGCAACAAATGCTGATAGTAGCTTTGTTGTTGGCTTCATAATCTTACTCATATTGATTGAAAGAGCTACAAAGAAAAAATGTATGCCCGACCTAAGTCTCCCCTTTAGGGGGACAGGGGGTTGGGTTTACCGCTGCACCCTCCCGCTACCATCCCCTTTCATTAATTCTTTTACATCACTCAGTGTAGCATGATTAAGATCACCGGGTATTGTATGTTTGATTGCACTTGCCGCTACACCAAACTCTGCTGCATCAGGCATTGACATGCCAGTAACCAATCCAAAGATCAACCCGCTGGCAAATGAATCACCGCTCCCTACGCGGTCAACAATGCGCACATTGTATTTCTTGCTATGATGAAAATCTTTGCCATCATATACCAATGCACTCCAGCCATTATCACTTGCACTGAAGCTTTCACGAAGCGACGAGGCAATGAATTTAAATCCGAACTTTTCTTTCATTTGCTTAAATACATCTTTATATCCATCAAGGTTCAATTCACCTTTGGTTATATCCGTATGCGCCGCTTTAAATCCTAATGTTGTATCTGCATCTTCTTCATTTCCGATACATACATCTACATGCTGGCAAAGCTTTGACATCACTTCTCTTGCTTTTTCTTTGCTCCAGAGTTTTTTCCGATAATTCAGATCAATACTTGTTGTAATACCTTTTGCTTTTGCAGCTTTTAATGCAGCTTCAGTCAAGGCAGCTGCCTTATCACTCAATGCAGGTGTGATACCTGTTGTATGAAACCAATCAGCTCCGGCAAAAATTTTATCCCAATCAAACTCTTCCATGTTCACATCAGCAATGGAAGCTCCTGCCCTATCGTAAATAACTTGTGAAGCCCGCATAGATGCTCCTGTTTCTAAAAAATAAATACCCAGTCTTTCGCCACCACGAACTATATATTGTGTATCTACTCCATAACGACGAAGGTGGTTGATAGCCGACTGACCAATTGCATTGTTAGGAACTTTTGTTACAAAGGTTCCATTCAATCCGTAATTACATAATGCGGCAGCTACGTTTGCTTCGCCGCCCCCATATGTAATATCAAATGTATCTGCCTGTACAAATCTTTTAAAATCCGGTGTTGATAATCTCAACATAATTTCGCCCAGTGTTACTACTTTCTTTGACATCTTCGTTGCTTTTGGTTTTTGTTTTTCAAAAAATATTTATCGATCAAACTTTTACTATTTTATGAACAACCTCGTCAATATTCCACCCAAAATATTCTTTTGCATTGTTATAGCAAATATCCTGGATGATCTTTCCTACCCACTTTATATCATTGGGAAGTTCACCGTTTTCAATTTCCTCACCAAATAAATTGCAAAGTAATCTCCTGAAATATTCATGCCTCGGAAATGAAAGAAAACTACGACTGTCAGTAAGCATACCGATAAACTTACTGAGCAAGCCCATATTGCTGAGTGCATTTATTTGTTTTATCATTCCATCTTTCTGATCAAGGAACCACCATGCCGAACCCCATTGGATCTTTCCGGCAGCGGAACCATCATTAAAATTTCCGATCATCGTTGCGAAAAGTTCATTATCGGCAGGATTGAGATTGTAGATAATTGTTTTTGCCAACTTATTATTCCTGTCAAGCCGATCTAAGAATTTAGCTAATGCTTTTGCTTGTGAAAAATCGCCCACACTATCCCAGCCCGTATCCGGTCCGAGTTGTTTTAGCATGCGACTATTGTTATTTCTTAAAGCTCCAAGGTGATATTGCTGAACAAATCCTTTTTCCCAATCCCATTCAGCAAATGTTACCAGCATCGCTGATTTAAATTTCTTTCTTTCTTCCAAACTGAGTTCCCCACCCGAACGAATTTTAGCAAATATTCCAACGATCTCTGTTTGCGTATAATCTTCTGCATAGATCTCTTCCAGTCCATGATCACTAACTCTGCAACTGCTCTCTACGAAATATTCGTGTCGCTTTTTTAATGCCGCAATATAATCGTTGAAAGTGCTGATGGAAATATTAGATGCTTTTTCAAGAAGTGTGAGATAATTATTGAAAGTATTTACATCATCAACATTCATCGCCTTATCGGGACGAAAGGCTGGCAATACTTTTATATGCCAATTATCATTCTTTATTTTTTTATGATATGCAAGATCATCAACGGGGTCATCAGTAGTGCAGATAAGCCTTACATTCATTTTATCCAATAAGCCTCTTACACTAAAATTTTTATCTTGCAACTTAGCAGTGGTTTCATCATATATCTTCTTTGCAGTATCTGGATTCAAAATATCATTGACATCAAAGTATCGTTGCAGTTCCAGGTGTGTCCAATGATAAAGAGGATTACGTAAAGTAAAAGGAACTGTATCTGCCCATTTTTGAAATTTTTCCCAATCACCTTTATTACCGGTAATAAAATCCTCAGGGATTCCATTTGCCCGCATGGCCCGCCATTTATAATGATCACCATTAAGCCATACTCTTGTAATATTTTCAAAACTTTTATCTGCAGCAATTTCTTCCGGCGGCAGGTGATTATGATAATCAATGATGGGCATGTCCTTAGCAAACTCATGATAAAGTTGCTGGGCGGCCTTACTGTTTAGCAGAAAATTTTCATCAAGGAATCTTCTCATATGACAAATTGTGGCGAGGTTTATAAATCCTTCAAAAACAGGTAATAAATGTATGAAATCTATTGGGTAAAAAACTGAAATCTCCGCAATCGTTACCGGAGTTTTTTGCTTCGTCTTATAATAAAAGAAATCAGTAAAGAAGTAAAATTTTGATCTTGTGTTTTGTCGTATTACAAACGATGATTAGTAAGTTATAATTACAAGCTCAATCCTCTTTTCCAGGAATAAAATCATCCTGAGACCTCATCCCCATCCCCTCTCCTGAAGGAGAGGGAGCGTTGCTGTATATCTTTAATAAATTAATTAACTTCCATTTCAACTTCTGTCAATTCTATTTAGCAATTTCATTGTAAACAATCTACTAAATGAAAGCCTTTCACTCTAAGTCACTCCTTTAGGGGGACAGGGGGTTTATAATGACACACCACGTTTCCATGGTATGAAGTCATCTTGATTTAGCTGAACAGCCTTTGGAATTACTTCACCACTGGCTGCTTTAATGCAGTATTCTAAAATTTCCTCTCCCATTTGCTGGATCGTTTTATCACCTTCCACTATCGGCCCACAATCAATATCTATTATATCATTCATCCTTTTTGTAAGACTACTGTTAGTGCTTACTTTAATAGTAGGGCAAACAGGATTACCGGTAGGTGTACCCAAGCCAGTGGTAAATAAGATCAACGTGGCTCCGCTTGCCGCTTTACCGGTAGTTGCTTCCACATCATTACCGGGAGTGCAAACCAGATTCAATCCTGGTTCTGTAACTGGTTCAGTATAATCTAATACATCTACAACCGGCGATGTGCCACCTTTCTTAGCGGCTCCATTACTTTTTATTGCATCGGTGATCAATCCATCTTTAATATTTCCCGGGGAAGGATTCATGTGAAATCCTGAACCAACTTTATGTGCTGCATCATTGTAAGCAGTCATCAAATGAATAAATTTTTTTGCGGCTGCTTCATTTGTTGTTCTGTCGATCAGGTCTTGTTCAGCTCCGCAGAGTTCGGGGAATTCTGCCAATAAGATCTTTCCTCCAAGTGCAACAACCAGGTCTGAAGCATATCCAACCGCAGGGTTTGCAGATATACCACTGAACCCATCACTACCACCGCACTTTACGCCGATGCACAATTTATCAAGAGTAGCAGGTTTGCGTTCTAACTTATTTATCTCAATTAAACCTTCAAATGTTTTCCTGATAGCTTCTGCGATCAATTGTTCTTCACTTTGTGATTGTTGTTGTTCAAAAATATAAAGTGGCTTATCAAAATTTGGATTACGTTGCTTTAAATCATTTACAAAATCCTGCACTTGTAAATTCTGGCAACCTAAACTTAACACGGTAACTCCCGCCACATTTGGATGATCTGCATATGATGCCAAAAGTTTACCAAGTATTCCGGCATCTTGTCTTGTGCCGCCGCAACCACCCTGGTGATTCAAAAATTTTATCCCATCAACATTTTTAAATGGTCGATTTCCATTTTCATGCTGGGGAGTTGAAAAAATATCTACTGATGAAAAATCTTTTCCTTCTTTATATGCTTCTATCAGTTGATGTGTATAACTTTTGTATTTATCGGTAACAGCATAACCTAACTCATTATGTAATGCTTCACGGATCACATCAAGATTTCGGTTCTCACAAAACACCGTTGGAATAAATAACCAGTAATTAGCGGTTCCTACCCTGCCATCACTTCTATGATAACCATTAAAAGTCCTTCCTTTAAATTTTGAAACATCCGGAGCATGCCAATCATATTTTGCAGCCCGATAAGCAAATGGATCGGCAGCATGCTTTGTATTTGTAGTCGTCATTAGCCCACCCCTGGGGATAAAACTTTGGGCCTTGCCTACCAGCACTCCATACATTATGATCCCATCGCCGGTATTCAGGTCCTTTGTAAAAAACTTATGCTTGGCATTAATATTATCCTGTAAGATATACTCCTCACCATCAAAAGAAATAGTATCACCTTTAGAAAGATTTGCTAATGCAACGATCACATTATCCTTTGGATTTACTTTTAAAACTTTATTCTTCATTTTAATTACACGACCGCTTTTTTTGTTTCGATCCCGGCTATTGTTTTTAAAACTCCAGTTGATAAAAACTCAGTAAGAAATTCCTGGATGGATTGCAACAAACCCGGCAGCTTTGTAAGATCGGTTCCCCAAAGTTCCTCGTTTTGCATGACAATTTCAGCTACTTTATCAGGACTATTATTTTCCCAAACCCCGAAGAAATATTCAGCTGAGTCATCTTTTATTTCATACAGCTTATCGTTCCTCTTTCCAAAATATTTACCATCCTCACTTTTAACTGCTTTCATGTATAACAAAAAACCCGCAAACCCTGCTGCCATGTGCGCCGGTACAGTATCATTTAATTCATAATGGTTTAGCAGCAAGGGTATATTTCGCATTTTCATCTTCGAAGTGTACTGGACAGTGATGCTCAGCCATTGATGCTCAATAAAAGGATTACAAAACCGTTCAAATACCCGGTTCGCAAAATCTTCTTTAACTTTTTTATCAATCGTAAACGGAATTGCTGGTGCAATTTCAGTATGCATAAGTTCTTTCGTGAATTTTCCATACACTGCATCATTCATTGCTTCCCTCGTAATATTAAATCCACTCAGGAATGCCAGTCCACAATTAAATGTATGTGTCCCATTCAGTAATCGCAATTTTAATTCCTTGAACAATGTAATATCCGGCGTGATGATAACACCTTCATCAGATTTAGAAAAACATAAGGCCTCTTTTACTTTTTCATCACCCTGGATTGCCCAAAGGCGAAACGCTTCGCTCATCGTTAACAATTCGTCTTCATATCCTAAGGCAGTTTCAATTTTTTTGGCATCAGCCGCATTCGGTTTTCCCGGCACAATACGATCAACTAAAGAATTGCAAAATGTATTATGATTTTCGAGCCATTCGATGAATTTAAAATCAAGATTGTTTTCATGCGCCAGTTCCAGCACGATACTTTCTAATTTAGCTCCATTATCTGTTATCAATTCTGTTGGTACGATCACCATCCCGCTTTCTTTAGTCCCTCCAAAGGCCTTGAATCTTTCAAATAAAAACGCAAGCAGTTTACCAGGAAAAGAAATAGGAGGTTCGTTATTGATATTATCCGGTACTAATTGAATTCCAACTTCGGTCGTATTTGAAATGATAATTTTCATTTCGGGGTTATAAGCACATTTCAATATCAGGGGCCATTCAGTCTTTGCGGCAAGCACCCGGCTTACAGATGCATTGACAATATTTTCTTCCACCGTTTTTCCATTCTCTACACCGCGAACACATACAGTATACAAACCATCCTGCATGTCAAAAGCAGTGCTGTCGCTATCGGTTGACTTCACGATCACCACTCTTCCATTAAAAAATCCTTGTTTATTTGCTTTGTCAATAAAATGATCCGGTAAAGCTCTTAACAACACACCTGTACCAAATTGCAAAACCTTTTCAGGCAATTCAAATATTTTTTCATTGGGTATTTCCAACCCATTTTTTACTGCAATTTGATTAATATTATTTTTTGATAATTGCATATAATTCGATTCTTAATTATTTTCCAGCGACAACAACTCCACTCAGCTCCCGTTGTTTCCAATTTACCAATATGAAAAGAATTTTCTTCATTTACTTCATTTTTTCAATAGCCACTTCACAAGATCTTCTGCAGCCTTATAGTTCTCGTATTCGGCCGGCAATTTTCTTCCATCAACATATTCATTATATAACCACGGGTCGCCCACAACTAACACCTTTCCTTTGCCGAATTGGGCTGTAGCAATGATCACATCACCATCTTTTGTAGCATTAGCTTTGGCCGGTGTCTTAATATTCAAAACACTTAATTCTTTAAGGAACATTTTCTTCGATGTTTTGAAAACTGAATTGCCATTGCCAGGATAAACAACTCCCTGCTCGTACACATCATTCTTCACCATGTTTATACTCTTATCAGTGAAGGTTACTCCAAATGCAGCAGCCAGTTTATTAAAATGTTGCAAATCGCAATTGGCACTATCATTTGCCATGAGTAATAAGGAACCACCGGCTTTTACCCACTCACTAATTGTTTTTACTTCATTGTCGCTGACAAAATTTGGAGTTGGATTATCTTTTTTGTGATCAGGGTCTACAATAATATAAACAGACGATCTTTTAAGATTCGCGACTGTCGGAGCAACATCAAGTGAAGAAAGCTTTGCACCATGTCGCTCAAAAATATTTCCTAGTGTATAAAATCCCGGGTGACTTCTTTCTTCCCATACATAATGCCAGTACACATCTTTACCGGTTGCATCTTTTCTTTTTTCACTATTAAAGTATCGGTCAAGCAATACTCTTTTTCCATTTGCAGTTGAAAGAGTTGGTAGTTTTTCCATCTCTGTACTCGCCAATAGAAATGCGCCTACTCCCTTTGGATCATTCACAATTACCGGTTCACTCATATAGTATTCAAAACTTCCATCACGATAAGGATTACCGCCGAGACCGGAAACTTTTACCGTTCCATGCAAATTGGTTTGTCCATTCTCAACTTTGATGAATCGTTTAACGACCCCTGCATATGATCTTTTTGCAATAGCAAGTTTTGCGGCAGGTAAATACCCTTTGCGTACACCCTTTGCAATTGCATAGGTAAACTGGCATGATGCAGATGCTTCAAAATAATTTTTTTCTTTTCCTGGCCCGTTATAATTCATTATATCATACCAAAGACCTGTTGCTTTATCCTGTTGCTTTTCTATTGCATTGACCAGCCTGTTAAGAATATCGATCAGGGCTTGTCTTTTTGGATGATCAATAGGAAAATAATCAAGTGCATCAACTAATGCATCAGCATACCATCCCATAGCTCTTGCCCAGAAAAGTGGTGAGGCCCCTGTTTCCTTATTGGCCCATTTCTGTTCTTTGCTTTCATCCCATGCATGATAAAGCAAACCTGTCTTTGCATCTCTAGCATGATTCTCCATCCAGGTAAACTGGTTGGCAATATCATCAAATGCTGACTCTTCAAACAACATGGCATATTCTGCATAGAACGGACCGCCCATATACAAACCATCTAACCACATTTGATTGGTATAAATTTTTTTATGCCAGAAGCCTCCTTCTTTTGTACGTGGGTGCGTTTTCAATTGGCTGCGTAAGAGATCAGCCGCCTTTTTATATTTTTCTCTTCCTAATACACGATATAATAATAGTACCAGCTTACCATTATTTACATGATCAATGTTATATTCATCGAGTTCATAATTTTTTATACTGCCATCATCCTTTACAAAAAAATCTATCTTCTTTTGAATTGAATTGAAATAAGAAACATCACCGGTATTCATCCATATTCCTTCAAAGCCTTTCAAAACAACACCCATATCATAGCTCCATTTGTTTTGACTGCCAACAGGAATTGTATCAGGCCATATATTAAGCACTGTAGCTGCTACCTGTTGAGAAAGAGGTTTCTCTTGCGATACAACAGCATTCGAAAGTGAAACAGCTATTGCAACAATTGTTATACGTGAAATGATTTTCATTTTATAGTTGTTACACTTTTTTCATTTGCGCCAAGTTCATAGATGATCTTTTCCTTTGCTTTGGCAGCATTTGTGTTTTTAATAGAAATACCACCACTCCTCTCACCGCTTACACGAAACAGCAGTTCAGCGCCATCTTTATAAGTTATATTATCAAATACCAGTTTATCACTTTGCACAATATCTATTACCGGGTTTGTTTCAACGCTAATGATCTTGATATTTTTAAAAGTTATGCCGCTTGCTTCCTGCACATCAATTCCCTTCTTTGCCTGGATCACCATATTCTCCAGCACGATATCTTTTACATGCATTTCGGGAAGTCCTCTTACAAAAATTCCTTTCTCAGCTCCGTTACAATACACATTGCTGATATGAAAATTCCGGAACTGTGGCGTTGTTTCATCCACAGTTTTAAATTCCACTTTGGGTAATTCCTTTTTTTCGCCGGATAATGCAACAGGATCTTTCGCCATATAATACATATCAAACAAAATGGCTTCGGCAGGAATATCTTTCATGTAAATGTCTTTAATGAAAATATTCTCTACAATACCACCGCGGCCTCTTGTAGTTTTAAAACGAAGACCAATGTCAGTTCCAACGAAAGTGCAGTTGTTTACCCAAATATTCCTGGCGCCTCCACTCATTTCACTGCCGATCACAAACCCACCATGCGCAGCATACACAGTACAATTACGGATAATAACATTCTCCGTTGGCCTTCCTCTTTTTCTTCCTTCTGCATCACGGCCACTTTTCATGCACAGTGCATCATCGCCAACATCAAAGACAGAATTTTCTATCAATACATTTTTACAACTTTCCAGATCAATTCCATCACCATTCTGTGCATACCATGGATTTTTTACAAAAATATTTCTGACTGTCAGGTTCTCACACATTAGTGGGTGAAGACACCATGCAGGTGAGTTTTGGAAAGTTATTCCTTCGAGTAAAACAAGTTTACAATTGGTAAGCAATAACAGATTGGGACGAAGAAAATCTTTGATGCTTTGATAAAATGCTGCATCCTTTTCCGGTGAGATCATACCTGGATTAGCCGGCATCTTTGAGCCTTTCATGAATCCTTCGGAGGGATACCATGTTTTTTTATCGTCACTCACTACCCCACCAGATGCAACTTTCTTTTTCCATTGGCTTTCGGTAAGCTTTTCAATTTTTACAGCACGCCATACATCTCCGTTGCCATCAATAATTCCTTTACCAGTTATAGCAATGTTATTTGCATTGGTTGCTGAAATAGGTGATTGATTACGCATCTGTGGCAATCCTTCCCAATTTGCCTCAACAAGCGGGTATTCATTTTTATCGGCAGTAAATAATAATGTGGCACCGTTAGCTATGTGAAGATTGATATTGTTTTTTAATACAATTGGCCCCGTCAACCATAAACCGGCTGGGATCAATACAACACCTCCACCCTTTTTACTTAGTGCATCGATCGCTCCATTGATACTTTTTGTATTTAATGTATTGCCATCTGCAACTGCTCCGTATTTTTTAATGTTAAGAGTATCTTTTTTAAAGACAGGAGATTTTATAACCGGGAGTTTTTCTTTTTGAGCAAATGCAAAAAGAAAAGCAATCGTAAACAACTTCACCAGGATAACCTTTTTCATTGGCAATATCAGGCTTTGTTAAAGGGTTCAATCGAATTGCAATTCTACTTTATTATTCGCTGTAAATCAGGATATTCAAGTTTATTATTTACGCAAACGATGCCGGAATTCCTCCTAGGTATCAGGTCATTCTTGCAGCCTGTCTTGCGAGAAGTTTCCAGCCTCCTTTTTCCTTTTGCCAAATCAATAAAACCCTGATGCGAACCTCACCCGGTCTGCCACCATCATTGGTTTTGGCAGCCAGAATGTGACGTACAATTGCGACCTTTTCACTGATGCTGATGGATTGTTCAGTCAGATCGATCGATACAAAATCGGATTGACCACTTACAAGTTTTTCGATAAACACTTTTTGATCTTCTACCAGGCCGCTGCTGTGCCCGTAACTCAGTTTACCGGAAGTTAATTTCTCCAATCCTGCTTTGTCCGGATTTACCATTGCCATACGCAGCTGCTCCACAGCATCAGCAACTGCTTTTTCGTCTTTGGTTTGCGCTGAAGAAAACAAAACCAGCAAAAGAATTCCCATTGTTGTAAACATTAGCTTCCTGATCATAATTGTATATTTTAAAATTTATTTGCCATTGGTACTAAATCGGTAAGTTCAGAAATCTTCACTGCTCTTTTTTCCAAAATGCTTTTTCTTGCTGCAATACCGATCAGGATACTCATTGCGCCATCCCTTGTTCCTGCCATTATATGGTGCGGATTATCGTTTGTATCAACAAACATACGACGCTGCATCCGAATGTCACCTCCTCCATGTCCCCCTGCAATTTTTGGCGTAGTAAAAATTTCATATTCCTTTTGAAAATTATCCATTACCAATATTTCTCTTACGTCACCTTTTGCAGCATCATCTGCATTACTCATTTCTACTGCATGTCGCTTTGCCTGGTCATCAGGAGTTTTTTGCAGGTAAGGGATATCTTCCCATGTTTCGATCCTCCCTTTCATTCCATTGAATGCAATTTGCCATCCCTCATAAGGAGAATAAGTAGTAAGAGAATAATTTACCGTTACACCGTTTGCATAAACGATCTGTGCACTCATCTTATCATAAATATCTATTTCATTACTCCATACACAACCATCTCTTATATATCCGTCATGTTGTTCATTCTTTACATAAAGATCAACCAGGCGTTGATCTTTATTAATATCCCAATAGAATTTGCAATTGGGTTTATGTTCGCAATCGCGACATTTTGTACCACGAAAAGAATTATTCTTTCCATAATGTTCCAGCGAACCATAGGCCATCACCTCCACCGGTTCGCTATTCAGCCACCAGTTTAGCAGATCAAAATGATGCGTTGCCTTATGCACCCACAACGAACCTCCCTTCGCCATTCGTCCATGCCAGCGACGGAAATAATCGGCGCCATGATATACATTCAAATACCAATTAAAATCAACAGAAGTTATTTTACCAGCTCTATTTGCAGCCAGTAATTCCTTCAATTGCATGTTGTGAACACTATGGCGGTAATTAAAAGCTACAATTACTTTCTTGCCGGACTTTTTTTCAGCATCCAATATTCTCTTGCATTTTACTTCATCTGTCGTCATTGGTTTTTCTGTGATCACATTCACACCCAGGTTCAAGGCCTTTACGATAAATTCCTCATGTGTAGAATCCACAGTAGTCACGATCACATAATCAGGTTTTGTATCACGAACCATTTTTTCAAAATCACTGAATGTCGGGCAATTCACTTTCATTGCTTCTTTTACAAAGGCCAATCGTCCCGGATTAATATCGCACAAGCCGACAAACTCTGTCACTTCCCCAAAATTTTTCTGCAGGCTTATCCCCCATAGACTCGAACCACGATGTCCTGTGCCGACAAGGGCCAATTTGATTTTAGCATTTGTTGTGTTTGCGAATGGTGCAAAAGGATGCAGCATCAATGATGCTCCTGTTGCCACAGTATATCCTAAAAATTTTCTACGTTCCATATAGCAAGATTTTATTTATTAAATCAAAAGTGAAGCAAAATAAATATCAATAATACATTTCTCATAACTCGATCACTCTTTTTTCCGCATTGCTTATATAAGCTGTCTCAATAATCCTTATCACATTCAGCGCATCTTCCGGCGATACAGGCACATCAGCATCATTACGAATTGCATTATAGATCCCATCATAATAATCTCCATAATTTCCTATCATTGATGGAATATATTCTTTAATGATCTTTCCATTTTTTTTAGTATGCAATAATCCTTTTTGATCTTCAGGTTCAATTCCCCAATCTGCGCCGCCAGGTTTTTTATGAGCCTGCAGATCCGTTTCCTGCACATCTGTTTTGTGTTTTATAAATGAGCCGAGTGTGCCATGAAAGATATAACCCGGTAATGCTTCACGTACATAATAGCTCGACTTCAATGTCACCCGATGATTGGGATAAAAAAGCTTTACATCGAAGTAATCATCCACTTTTGACCCGGGGCGATTGATTGTAATATCAGCAAATAGAGCTACCGGCATTCCGAATAATTGTAACGCCTGGTCAATTAAATGGGAACCCAGGTCATACACTGCACCAACTCCGGGTGTTGGCGTTTCCTTATGTGTTTTATAACTCAGCTCGGGCACATACCTGTCATAATGAATTTCTGCCTCGACAATTTTACCAAGCCATCCTTCATCTAAAACTTTCTTTATAGTTCGATAATCACTATCATATCGCCGGTTATGATACACTGAAAGTTTTAAATTTTTCTTTTTTGCTGCGGCAATTAGCTCTTCAGCCTGTAATACAGTTGCCGTAAAAGGTTTCTCAACAATTAAATGCTTTCCTGCAAGAATCGCCTCCATGGCAAACTCAAAGTGAGTGACACTGGGCGTGTTAACAATAACCAGTTCAACATTTTTATCAGCCAGCAGTTCTTCCAGTGTTCGAAATGTTTTTACGTCGGGATATTTTTCCTGTGCGAGATTCTTTGTCCTTTCCAAAACACCATAAAAATTAAAGCCCGGGTTGGTTGTGATGAATGGTGCATGAAAGACCCAGCCACTCATACCAAAAGAGCATATTGCGGTATTGATCGGTTGCATAGAAATTATTTGACTGAACTTAACCAATTTTTCAATCGCTCCATCCAATTATCTGTCGTTGTTTTATTATTTAATCCGAAACCATGACCACCGTGCGGATACAAATGCATCCCCACAGGAACTTTATTCTTTACACAAGCCTGGTAAAAGCGGATGCTATTCTCAACCGGAACTGCCGTGTCATCACTTGCATGCACAATAAAAGTCGGCGGCGTATTCGGTGTTACGTGTAATTCGTTTGAAAAAAAAGCAGTTCTATCCGCAGTTGGCATAGTGCCTATTAATTTATTTCTGGAACCAACATGAGCAAATGTGGTATCAAAACTTATAACAGGATAAAGAAGAATTGCAAAATCAGGACGGACAGACGATGTATCATTATTCGAAGCGTCTGCCTTAAAAGCAAAATGTGTAGCAGCTGTTGAAGCAAGATGTCCTCCCGCTGAAAATCCCATGATGCCAATTTGATCTTTATTGATACCCCATTCTTTTGAATTGCTTCTTATTAAACGAATGGCTTGTTGAGCGTCCTGTAGTGGTGCTAGACTTTTATCTACATTAAATGAATCATCGGGCAAACGATACTTTAAAACAAATGCAGTAACGCCCCATTTATTAAATTCTTCAGCAACTTTCGTTCCTTCTTTATCAATTGCTAAAATTGTATAACCACCGCCGGGGCAAATGATGATCGACATTCCATTAGCATACGCTGGTTTGTACATTGTAACTGATGGCACACTTACTTTCGCAACTCTTGTTACTCCATCTGTACCTGTTGTTGTGCTTTCTCTATTTGCAACTGAAATAGAATTTGGCACTGCTCCCTTATACAATGGCATTTCAGTTATCTGAGCGTTTAACTTTACTAAAAACAGGATCGCAAGTATAAAAAAGAATACTTTCATATTTAATCTTTTTGAGGATTCCACCCGTTAAATACATTTTCAATCTTATATTTTTTTATCTCTTCATCCGTTATTTGCTTTGACCAGTCAACTCTTTTTGCAGGGTCCGAGGATGGCCCATAATTTTTATACTCAGAGTATCGCGTCGTTTTATAATTATCGGTATTGTTCCAGTTGCTCCAACCTTCAGGCTTTATATGTGCACCAATAAAACAATTCAAATACACTACATGGGCATAAGGTCGCCATGGGCGACCCAATGAAACATTATGCAAAGATGTATCACCTGTTAACATGCATTCATTAAATATGTACCCGTACTCTTTCTCTTTTGGCGTGGAGGCTGCTGTTACATGCGAATTCTTTTTGCTATGAATATGGCATTTTTCAAACCAAACAGTAGATGATCCAAAAATAAAATCCGTTGTACCTTCTATATAGCAATTCTCATAAAACTGCCTGCTTTTATCGCTGTTTGTAAACAAAACATCCTGGTTGCCGACGAATCGACAGTTTTTAAAAACAGCTTTGTCACCATCTGATTCAACCGCTACAGCCTGCCCGGCATTAAATCCTGCATCGTTCTGAAATGTTATATCCTTTGCAGTAAAATTATCTGCCAAAATTTTAAAGCTCCATGAAGTTCTTGTATTGATGCTATCACCTTTTGGAGAAATTTTACCAGTGTGATCGTTGTAAGTCAGTATCGTTTTGAATTTATCCTCACCGATGAGTGTAACAAAGTTTTTAGTAGAGTCAAGAAGAAGTTTTTCATAATAAACTCCGTTCCGGATATAAATGATAACCCTGTTTTTATTATTAGCAGGAACAGCATTCAATGCATCTTGTACAGTTTTATAATTTCCACTTCCATCCTGTGCCACTGTAATTACAGTTGAATTGATGTTTTTCTTGTCAAAAACTTTTTTCAGAAATGCATCAATGGTTTGAACCGTCGGGGTAATCCAGGGCTCAAATAAAACAAATGAATGTGGCGCATCAAAAGATTTTATTTCTGTGTAAATATTATACTCATCCAGGATCTTAATATAATCATCTCTTCCGGCATGCATTCTTGTCACATTACTATTTATGAACAAAGTGGGTGGAGTATACGGTCCGATATGTGTTAGCGGGGAACCCTTCTTCCACAATTCCGGGTTTTCGGTTTTTGAGTAGCCAAACCAGTTAGTAGCAGCAGATATTCTTTTACTATCATCTCCCTCACCTGATTCAGCATGAATAAATGCAAGCAATCCATCCATATCGATCACTGCATTTACTTTGCTTGAAATATTTTTATTACACCCGTCACCTTCAAATGAAGCAAGATCATTTGTAGCTCCCATCATTGCTGCTAATTCCCCACCGGCAGAGTGGCCAGCGACTACGATCTTATTTGGATCGATATTATATTTTGCAGCATTTTTTCTAACCCACCTTATAGAAGATTTTATATCATATACACCTGCGGGATATAAAGCTTCAGTCGATAGTCGATACTCCGGAGTAAAACAAACATAACCCCGATCAGCAAGTCGCTGTGCTAACGGGTAATGCAATGTTCTATTACCCGTTCTCCATCCCCCTCCGTGCACAATTATTATTGCGATCCTTTTATTAGTATTTTGTTGTTTAGGATAAAATGCATCAATTAAAAACTTGCGACTGTCGATAGTGCAATATGATATGTTCTTTTCTTCTGCAATTGAGGATGAATGGAGCTCCTTTACAATTTTTGCTTCAGGATTTGATTTAATTGTGCCAGCATAAGCACTGTATAAAGAATAAGAAGTGTCTGGCCTGCCAGTTATACCCTTTGTAGATTGTGAAAAACCATAAAGTAAGATCAAAAGGAATAATATGGTAACATAACCCTTTTTCATCGATCATTTTACAACAGGCTTTACGATCCTGTCGGAAAGTTCGGGGATCTGCTTCTTAACTTCCTTTAAAACTAACTGTGCAACAAGTCTTGCTCCGAGTTCACTGAAATGAGTGTTGTCTTCTTTTCCATCAGGATAATTAGGATGTTCACCCGGCTTTAATTGAAGAAAAAGGAGTTTTGAATTCTCATCACCAAGCTGTTCATATAACTGTTGAGTTATTTTATCCATATCAAATAAAATAACTTTTTCTTCTTTAGCAACATCTCTTACGATCTGTGAATACACATCATGTGTGCCTTCAATTTTTCCGGCAGAATCAAATATTCTTCTTGCCATTGGTGTCAGTAATACAGGAGTTGTTTTTTTGCTTCTTGCTTCTGAAACATATTGCCTGAGATTTTTTTTAAATTCTGCTTCAGTAGTATAAGTTTTTTTTGTTGGCACTTCATCATTATGACCGAATTGAATAAAAACATAATCACCTTCTCCTGCACCATCGGTTACTTTTTTCCATAAACCTTCATTTCTGAATGAACTGGTACTACGTCCATTCTTTGCCAGGTTTTCCACACTAACCGTCGAATCCCAAAAATAAACAAATGGCATTCCCCAGCCTGTTTCCGGATAAGCTTTTGTTTCTTTAATGCTTGCTGTACTATCACCAGCAATAAATATTTTTATTTTCCTTTTCTCTGGTAAACTAAATGCAAGTAATATCAGCACAGAAAATATCAAACCCGATCTTTTCATTTAAGCAATGAGTTTATGTATACTTCAATATTTGTATAAAACTTATGCATCGAAATTTTTGCAGCATCGCTTGCCTCATTAGCATTCAATCCGTTTTTCTTTTCCCAATCATCAGGCATTCCATCTTTATCACTATCTGCAGGCGCTGGTAAAGATTTTAAGGATGGCCATGCATTTACCGTCATCTCAAATGGTGAATGATGCGGGTAGCCGCCCTGCACATCTATGATAAAACCTGTCCTGTTTTTAACATCATTAATAATTCTTTCGTCTAATGTATCTCTTTTAAAACTTGCACCGACGCTTTTTAACACAGACTCGAACGCCGCTTCTGCAGTTTGTATATTCATTGCTTCGGCGGAATGTGGCTTATCAATTACTGCATTCTTTTTGTCATCTTCTGTACCGCCATTACCCATATGAATGCCACGCCAGTTATTTTGAGTTACATCTTTCGCTTCATCTACAAAATTTCCATTCACATACCATTTGCCAAACCCGATTGTCTCAGTTTTCCCTGGGTTGACGATTCTGTATCTAACAGACTTACTTGTACGCGGCCCGTATTTAAAATAGTTGTTTATGATATTATAATTCCCGCCTTCACCCGCATAAATATTATTATCGCCCCAGTTATAAATAACATTATTGGTATAATCAACAAATTCCATAATTCCCTGCCTGTTTCCATTAAACCTGGGATTACGGTTATTACAATGTGCAAATAAGTTATGATGTGCTGATAAATGTTTGCCGCCCCATATACCCCCATACCCATGATGCTCCCAATCTTTATCGCCAGTTTCAAAATGGTAAGAATAATTCAATGGCTCAGAAATAATATTCCACTGCAGTGTAGTGCTGTCCCCATTATACACAGAAAAACATTCATCATTACTCCAACTGAATGTGCAATGATCAATAATTATATTTTTTCTCCCACTTCCACTGAATGCATCTTCATCGCCGCTACCATCCACCATTCCTGCCTGTCGTTGCCACTTATCACCAACACGGAAACGGATATAGCGGACAATAATATTATCTCCTCCAAGCTGGACGGATTTATCTGCTATACATATACCATCACCAGGCGCAGAGTGACCAGCGATGGTTGCGTTGCCCTTTATGGAGATCGATCTTGTTAAGTGAATTGTTCCTGAAACAGCAAACACAATAATGCGTGGCTCATTCGCAGTAGCTGCTTTTCTAAAACTCCCATCACCATCATCATTAAGATTGGTTACTATGAAAACTTTTCCTCCCCGACCTCCGGTTGCATATTTACCATAGCCTTCAGCGCCGGGAAATGCAATTGCTTTTGCATGATCATCCGTTCCTGTCTTAGATCCAGTTTCTTTTTGAGCTGTACAACCAGGCAGAAAAAAAATTATACTGTATAAAAAAAGAAATAACCTTGTAAACATATTCGATACTCCTTCAAATTTAAGAGTAAGGCTGCGTATTAAGCAGCCTTACAAAAAATCGAAAACTTCAATCAGTCTTAAAATCAAAAGACCTTATATCCTGCTTGCAAAAATCATCTCAATTTTAGTACCATCTTGGGTCTCCGCTGTTACCCTTACCTGGAAATGCATTATCCTTTATTCTGAAATTGCCATTTGCCGGATCCACATACAAGTTTACTGATGTGCCTGAGTAAGGTATAAGCGATATCTGGTAAAGCGGGTTAGTTGAAATAAAATCCGATGTTTGATATGAATTGCTAACAGAAACTGTTGTTGCTGCTCCTGCCTGGATCCCACGGGCATCATTACCTAATCCTTCATCCCAGGTTTTCCCAAAAATGCAATTGGTGATCATAATAGGAGTTGCAGAATTTTGAGTTCCAAGATCAATAAAATAAAATCCACCTACTCCACCAGCAGCGCCACCGGCAGGTAAATTATAAAAGCTGCAATTGGTAAATTTTATTGAATTCGATCCCGGGCTTCTGTGATCAATTACTTTCCGGGCATTATAGAGTGTAGTATTTGAAACAGTAATATTTGCAACCTTATTTGAATTGTTGGTATTAACGAGTGAGAAATCTCTCAAACTATCAATTACACAATTTAGAATAGTCAAATCAGTTACCTGTGCCCCGGCACCGCCTGTCTGTATTCTGAAAAAACCACGGAATTTATGACCACGAACATTTTCAAACCTGACTTTTCCAATAGTGCCAACCTGGTTAATATTGAAAATATATTTTGCAGCATAATCATCGCTATACATATTCACATCTTTGAATACTAAAGAATCTATGGCGGCACCTGCTGTCAAATTAAAATTGCTACCCATAAAGATAGATGCCAGGTCTGGAATAAAATCCGAACCACTTAATATGGTTAGTGATTTATTTAAACTGGTAGCTGATGTAAAATTGTACGTCAACCCTCTTTTTAAAATTACAATACTACCTGAGGGAATTATTGGAAGAGTATCTGCCAAAACTGAAGGCCGGCCGGTTATACCACGCAGGTCAATTATGTTGGCACCAGTAATAGTAGGTTTTGTTGTAAATGATAGTAAGCCTTTTGTTTTTGTGCCTGCAAATATTTCAGCAGAATAAGTTTTACTTCCTAACAGACCTCCAATTAATTTAAAGCCGGCAGTATTATCTGCTGCCGTGATAACAACATCAAAAGGAGCGCCACCGGAAGGAGTCATTACAATTTTAGTTACCCCAGGTGTTGTGGTCCATCTCAAAATAACGGCATTGTCTATAATATCTGATTCAGCAACGGGGACTTTAAATATTTGTTCCCCATTCATAATAAAGCCGGCACTTACAAGCCACTTTGATTCAGCCGAATTGCCAACAGCATTTGCTTTAATACGTGCAAAATATTTCTGCCTGATCGCAATTTGTGCATCTGTAACTATTACAGATGTTGCAGCGGTGGTTATTGAATAGTCTGGTGTGCCTGGAAAAGTAGAATCCTTTGAGATCTGTAAAGTATACTGAACCTCCTTATCGACAGAAAAAAGAGATGGATTCCATTCAAACTTTACCTGGGTTTCACCTACAGTGATCAGCTGACCAACAGGAGTAAACATGCGGGGTAAGTTAGGTTCTTCTATTTCCGTATCCTTTTCGCAACCAGCCAATAAAACAATTACCAGGAATAGTGGCAAAATTTTGATATAAAAATTTTTATTTAAACTTTTCATTTTTTAGTTTATTTAAGCATTACAATTCTTAAAAGTTTTAATAGCCATAATCTTGTGTCAATTTTGGATTATTATCAATTGATTGCTGTGGTATAGGCAATAATTCACTTTTATTAGGCGTAAATGAAACAGCATAATAAGTAAGTATGGTTGATGCAATGCTATTCATTACCCAGTTTACTCTTGTGTAACCTGTTGGCGCAGTACTGCCAATTAAGTTTGGTTTGTAATAAGAACTTGCCCAGGTTAAAGTTGGAGAATTATTCAGATAATACATATAATCAGGAAGAACATCATATGGTGCTTGTCTTGCAGACATAGCTGCTAAGACTGCTTTCGTTTCAGCGATCTTTGTAGTCATCAGGTTCCAGCGTATCAAATCATATTTCCTGATACCTTCTGCTCCTAATTCCAATGCTCTTTCATTTACTATAGCATTAAAAAATCCTGCATAATCTGAAGGTGTTGTTCCGATCAGACTTACATTGCCACCAAAACCTCTCAATCGCACTTTTTCAAAAGCAGCTTTTGCTTCAGCAGTAGGGCCATTATTAATTTCATTATCTGCTTCTGCAAACATTAATAACACATCTGAATAACGAATGACTGGCCAGTTTACTCCGAAATATTGTGGGCCTAATGTTAATCCACCGGGTATCCAGTCTCTGCGGAAGGGACCATCAGGCATAGCATCAAGACTGCGACCTGTACGGGCAGTAATGGTTGTACCATTTGCTTCCACATAATAAGGAGCACATACAACATCTCTTCTTTTATCCGTAGAATCAAACATGTAAAAATAATTTGGTAAAATGTTCAAAGCAGAGTTACCATTATTATTAGCTCTTGGGCCGCAATAATATCCAAGCTTACTATCACCTAAAGCGCTGTTTCCTCCTGCCATTGCCACTTCAAATAACACTTCACCATTTGGTTCTAATTGTTTGCCAGCTATATAATTTTTAAAGACTGACTCATAACTTGGATTAAGGTTGTGTTGATTACTTTGCATAATAGCAGCACATTCGTCTTTTGCAATTTTATAGTATATCAGGTGATTGCTTCCTCTTTGCATTTGTTTGCTTCTTCTCAATGAATATCCCGCACGATATAAAGCAATTCTTGCCCGTAATCCTCTTACAGCGCCTTGTGTAATCCTTTCATCAGCGGCAACCGATGTTCTCCATGGAACAAGATTGGTTGCAATTCCGAGATCTTCCAGCAAAATATCATAAACAGTATCTCTATCCATTTTGGATTTAAAAAGATCCGTTTCGACTGACGATGGAAGGAATTGTGCAGGTACGTCACCCCAATTTCGAATAAGCTCCAGGTAAAACAAAGCTCTTAATGTCAGCGCTTCACCATGCATTCTTTTTAGTTCGGTTGAATTGCTGTATCCTTCCATCTTAGGAATATTATAAACACAGATATTCGCTTTTTC
>DATDCP010000329.1:0-7629 GCA_036524255.1 Chitinophagaceae bacterium | reverse complement strand
GACACTACACAAATCAATATCAAAAGCGGAGAAAGCAAAGAAGGAAAAAAAATTTATTTCGTTTCTAATGTAAAAGACTCCCTGGACAGCTACAGCTTTTCAAAAGATGGTTTGAATTTTCAGCTTTTTTCCAATTCAGATACCAACCGTCTAAAAGTGATAAGGGCGGTAGCACGGACGTACCGGATGGACTTCCTGGACAGGCATGTAATCCGATACCTTACTCAAAACCAGGGGAAGTATATCAGTAGACAAACCGATTTTTTCAGGCTCGATACTGTAAGTCTCCGAAAATTGTTCCGGATTGAGCTAAAGAAAAGAGATATCACTCAACCGTTCGTGTTCAACTTATACGAGGAAGATAATTCACTCAATCCAAAAAGATTCCCGGACAGCCTGGCAAAAAAGTTTACAGTCATTACAAAAGCATTTCCAACGTACAGGGGTAAGAAAGACGAGAGCTATGTCCAGGCAATGTTCACCGATCCTTTTGGTTATTTGTTTTTCAAAACAAAATATCTTTTGATTGGCTCGGTCGTGTTGATCATTATTGTGAGCGTCTCTTCCTTTTACCTTTTGAGAACGATCAGCCGGCAAAAGAAGCTGTCGGAGATCAAAAACGATTTCATTAATAATATTACACATGAATTCAAAACACCAATTGCCACTGTGTATAATGCCATAGAGGCTTTGGATGATTTTGGTGCGATACAGGACCCGGAGAAAACGAAACGATACTTAAAGATATCGAAAAGAGAACTCGAACGTCTTTCGAACCTCGTGAATAAAATATTGAATACTTCCCTTTATGAAAATGCAATTCATGAGTATAAAATTGAAAAAGTAGATGTTGATGCAATCGTGAAAAGTATCATGCATATTCATCAACAGGTTTCGGATACTGAATTTAGTTATCACAATTTAAGCAAACGCCATTTTGTAAAAGGTGATAAGCCCCGTATTTATAGCGGGATCAACAATGTTATTGACAATGCCATAAAGTATTCGAAAGAAAACCCGGTGATCAGGATAGAACTGCGTGACGAGTCTTCATTTTTAGTGATCAGTGTGACCGATAATGGTATCGGGATTGAAAAAGAGAACCTCGCTTTTGTCTTCGACAAATTTTACCGGGTACCATCAACAAAGGTGAAGGGTTATGGACTGGGGTTAAGCTATACGAAAGCGATTGTCGAGAAACATAAGGGCTGGTATAAAGCGTACAGCGAATTCGGAAAAGGCAGCACATTTTTCATTGCATTTCCATCATCATTATGAATAAGCCTGGTAAGAAAATACTATTTATCGAAGATGAACTTTCTCTTGCGGAAATCATCAAAGAGACATTGGAATCAAGAGGGTTCCAGGTAACGCATCACTCCACCGGCCTGAAGGGGCTTGAGAGTTACCAGCATGAGAATCCTGATATAATCCTGCTGGATATAAATCTTCCGGATACAGATGGATACATCTTTGCGAGACATATAAGAACATTGGATCCATCTGTGCCTATTGTTTTTCTTACTTCGCGACAATTACCACAGGATGTTGTAACCGGTTTTGAAAGCGGGGGCAATGATTATCTTAAAAAGCCTTTTAGTATGGAAGAACTTATCATAAGGATAAGGGTGCTGCTCACCAGGCACCGGAACCTGCTTTTGGATACCAGGGCTGAACATAACATATCGGAAATTGGAAATTTCATTTTTGACTACGACAGGGGCTTCCTGCAATTGAATGAGAAAAAGATCAAACTAACAGCAAGAGAATCCGATTTGCTGAAGATCCTTTTGCTAAACCGCAACCAGGTGCTTGAAAGAAAAACAATCCTTGATCATCTCTGGGGCAACGATGATTTCTTTTCAGGGCGCAGCCTGGATGTTTTTATCACGAAACTTAGAAAATATTTCAAAGCAGATCCTTCGGTGCAGATAGCCAATATAAGAGGTATAGGATACAAACTTGTGTACTGATGGCCTTGATCACATTAGCAAAAAAGAAAGTTCAATCAATCTAAGATTTGTAAAACAAATTATCATTGCTTTGTCGACAGCATTTCACAGTTGATCCAAATAATAATAATAATAATAGCTGGCATCTTCGTCCATGCCAACTACGATAAAGTTTTGAACTTATTAATAAGTTTTTTGAAATTTAGAATATTCAAAACAATCGAGTCCACATGTCATTGCATGCTGACCAAGACTTTATCTTAGTTATATCAATAGGTAAATTGTGAGAAATTAAATATTTTCTGCTGTGGTTTTTTAAAGTTGATTACTTATATTTAATGTATCGAACCAATAGCTTCGCTTTACTTCTTTTTTTGAAACTTACTCTGTGAATATGGGTTCTACTCTGATCAGTTAGCATATTGATTAAAAAAAAATGATTCTGCCAAATTTGGCTTTGAGTCAAATAACTCCATTCAATAGAAGCACAACATGGCATTTGTTTCATTGGCAAATAGGTTAGCTGATACTGTGAACGTGATGCCAATGGTGTTATGTGGACCCATCCTGCGCAAGGTTGAAACGAAGAGTGTAACAGTTTGGGTTGCGGTTAAAGATGCAAAAAAAGTATGGCTAGAAGTTTATGAAGATATTGCCGGTGAACTGGAAAGGCCAAATCTAAAGAAAATACTTGCAGGTGAACGCAAAACAATTACGGTTGGAAAGTTCCTACATATTGTAGCTGTGACTGCAGTTCCTCTTGCTTCTCCCGAGCTGCAGCAGGGAAAAATATATTATTATAACCTTTTCTTTACGGATCCAAATGCGACGACTGTGTCAACAGGCGATATCAATCTTGAGTCGCCGAACATGACATTTTTTCCCATTCATTATGCGGATGAACCCGAAGACCTTGGTGATCATGATATGCATACCCACCTGCCTTCTTTCTGTGTGCCCCCGAGCGACTTCAAAAAATTGCGGATTGTTCATGGCTCTTGTCGAAAAGCTCACGCCGAAGGACTCGATGCAATGCCGGCCATCGATGAAATGATCCTGACCGATAGGTTCTCACCCGATAAGCGTCCTCACTATTTATTCCTGACCGGTGATCAGTTTTATGCAGATGATGTGTCCCGTATAATGCTATACCTGCTAATGGATGCGGAAAAAACTTTATTTAATGGCGTTGAAAGCCTTCCGCATCCGCCTAAATTCGGAGTACCTGTCTTGCCGGATGCACAGGGTAAGAATTCACATTTTTTTGCTGGTGATCGCCTGGATGTCGGTGGCTTTACTTCTCATGAATCAAATGGACTTGCGACCGCGGGTGAGTACATGAGCTATTATTTATTCATGTGGTCGGATATTCTGTGGATGAACATGAGCGACTTTCCTGATTTTACTACGATCGATGGTAAGAAACGGAATTACGATGCAGAGTTTGCGAGCCTCGAAAAATTTCGGGATGGTCTTTCCAATGTCAAACGAGCCATGGCAAACGTTCCGACATTCATGATATTCGATGATCATGACATAACTGATGATTGGTATATGACCTTTGAATGGTGTGAAAAGGTATTAAAAGATGAGCTCGGAAGGCGAATGGTTTTAAACGGACTCGTATCCTACGCTATTTTTCAGGATTGGGGAAATAAGCCGGACGACTACCAGGGAGCAAAGCATGGAGCAAAGTTACTTGAACTAGCAGAAAAATGGTTTGCTCCGAATAGTAAAAGAGTGAACCCGGGTGCCGCACAGAATGAGGAGCCGGATCTTCAAAAATTTGTTGGCATTCCTTCCATAACTGACATCTTTGAAAAAAAGCAGCCCGTTTCGAATCCTATTTCGCAACCAATTCCAGTTCCTGCTGATGATTATTTTGTTTTAAAACAAGATGCTGATGCGATAAAATGGTACTATACGATTTCAAATGGAAACTATGAGATAATTTTTTTGGATGGAAGAACACGGCGTGGCTATCCTGATCCTGCAAAAAACGGCAAGGCTTCACATCCCGATATAATTTCACTGGAAAGTGCCCCGCTACAAATCGGTGTTGATACCCCTCCTCCTAAAGAGATCACAATCCTAATTGCGCCTACACCTGTGATATCGATCCCCGCGGTAGAAATAAATGAGCTTCCGTCTATTGCTGCCAACAAAGCGAAAAGTGAGTTTGAAGAAGATAAATATGAGTTTGATATTTTCGATCATTGGAAAAATCAAACCGGCGGATCTGAGAACCTGCTCGCCCTGCTCTCACAAAGAAATACTTCATCGATCAACACTCCTCAATTTAATAAAGAATCGCGGCTTGTAATTCTAACCGGTGATGTTCACTTCTGTGCGGTCAGCCGGATGCAGTATGAATTTGCAACGCTTCAAAATAAAAGTCTCATTACACAACTGGTATCGAGTTCTTTTAAAAAACAGGATTACAAAACCCGCGTGTTGCATCAGCTTGGATATAAGTTTGGTAACATATCGGGCATTATAGTAGGCAATCTCTTCATGGGAATTTGGGGCGACGACATGTGGAATTTGATCAGGGATATCGACAATAGATTTTTACGTACGATGGCTTTTGTTGGCGGAGCGGTGGCTTTTCTCTTTTTGTTCCTGGCACATATGGTCGCTGTTGTATTAGCCGGACTCATGTTGGTGGCAGATACATTGTTTTTCCAAGACTGGTTTAACGAACAAGGTGCAGACGCAAGACATATTCTTGGATGGTTCGACCCTGCAGCGAAAGAAAGCGTGACCAAATTGCGCATCCCTGTAAATACCACTACTGCAAACCCACCCCAATTTGAAGAGATCATACTTACCAAACCCTATGCGGTCAATAAAAAAGTTTTGAATGAAGTAGTCGGACCTAACATCCAATTTCCCGATTGGCAATACCACATCCATTTTATTATAGCTGCAAATGAAGTAAGAGCCCCGGCTTCCGATCCTGATCCAATACCGCCGCTTGTTGATGCGCCAAGTCCCGGTGACAGAAAAAAAGCTTTATCACAATACCTGGCACTCGCATCAAATCATTTATCCTACACCCAAAAGTATGGAAACGGTAAAGAGATTGTTGGCGTGAACAATATCTCTGAGGTCTTTTTTGAATGGAACGGAACAGAAAAATCGGTGAGACAGGAAAGCTGGTGGAGATTGCAGGGAAAGGATGGAAAGACTCTAGAATTGTTTCCGCTTTCAAAATACAAAGTCTCTTTGAATTTTGATGATCCGGCATTCCCGTTTCCCCGTTAATCACGCAACCAAATTGATCCGAATGGAAGATTCAAAAAAAAGCATATTAAAAGAGATCATAGGAATTCTGCAGATCGTTGAATCTTTATCCAAAAATGAAAAAGATCTCCGGCGTTTAATATTAATGACCGGTTGGGAATTTGATGAACTAGTTGGATTTAATTTGAGTGATCTGAGCGATACATTAGCGCCGTTAACCGGAGACTTACAACAGCTCCTTAATTATATAGATCACCCTCCCAACTCGTTTGCAGAAATTGAAGATGCTTTTGGTAATGCAAGATCTGCCTTTGATCGACTGGTCCAATTAAAAGAAGTATTGCAAAACGCCGATCTCGATGGTCCAGATAAGGACATCCTGCTCGCCTTTGGCAAGGACCTTTTAAATATTCTCATCGTGATCTACATCCGTGGAAAATATCCCATCGCTTTTCATTTTTTATACCTGCTTACACTTGTCGACTTTGACCCGGCAGATCTTCGAACCATATCACGTGCCGATGGAAAAATCATTCGTCACATGTGTATGATGCCTAAATTGAAACTGGGCAGAATCAAAGATGTTTTTTCAAAACCGGAAGAATACTTTAAACAATATTATTTCCCCAATGGGCTGCAAACTGACACAGATGCTTTATTAGCTGCACATAAACTTTTTCCAAGATTCGGGCATATTCTTAATGAGTTAGGAATAAACACTCAAATGGGTTTTAATACAAAAAGCGGCATGGACGTAGGGGTAGAAAGTAATGAGCTTGCCAAGGGAATGTTTACGGCTTTCTTTGAACCTAATTATGAAAATATAAATTTCGCTGTGACGCTTGCGTTATCTCCCGCATCACGGGCAAACCTGGGGTTAGTTGTCATTCCCTTTGGGAACTTGACTTTTTCAAAAATATTTGAACCATGGCAATTTGATTTTAATCTCACAACCGGTATTGAAGGATTTGCATTGGGACCCGAGGGAGCAACACTCCTGGCAGGAATTGATTCTTCTGAAGTCAATCTGAATATGAAGCTGACCAAACTTCCTGAATCAGCAGACCAATCGGCAATTTTAATCGGAGGACAATCAGGTTCCCGACTGGAAATAGGAGAACTAAGTTTTCAATCGTCGATACTTCTTAAAGAAGGAGAATTTGATATTGATTTTTTACTCGATGCAAAAAAGGGAAAGTTTGTTCTCAAACCGGGAGATGGTGATGGGTTTATTGCAAAGATGCTTCCCAAGGATGGTGTTGAATTAGACTTTGATCTGGGGATCGGCTGGTCAAGAACCGGTGGCTTATATTTCAAAGGAAATGCAGGTCTTGATGTAGAATATAATTTTCACCTTTCTTTTTTGGGAGTACTCGAACTCCAAACCATCGGGTTGAAATTAAATGTATCGGATTCAGCATTCCAGTTTATTGCAGATGCATCATTCAAAGTAAAGATCGGCCCTGTCACTGCAGTTATACGAAAGATCGGCGTGAAAGTAGATACAAGTTTTGTAGAAGAAGGTGGGAATGCAGGAATAGCAAACAATAAAATTTCATTCAAACCGCCTACTGGTATTGGACTCACTGTTGATGCGGGCGGTATTAAAGGTGGTGGTATTTTAGATTTTAATCCTGAGAAGAAAGAATATTTTGGTGCACTTGAACTCGAGTTCAAAGACCTGTTTGCCTTAAAAGCATTTGGTATACTCAATACCCAGATGCCCGATGGTTCGGATGGTTTTTCATTGCTCATTATTATTACTGCTGAGTTCCAGCCAATACAACTTGGATTTGGATTTACATTAAATGGTGTTGGTGGATTACTGGGTGTAAACAGGACAGTTAAGGTTGAAGTATTAAAAGAAGGTATCAAAACAAATATGCTTAAAAGCATTTTGTTCCCTGAAGATGTTGTGGCCAATATCAACAGGATCGTCAGTGATATCAAAGCCGTCTTTCCACCGCAAAAAGATCATTATCTCATTTGTCCAATGGGTAAGATCGGTTGGGGTTCTCCAAGCATCATTACACTTGAGTTAGGAATACTCATTGAAATACCGGCAACAGGTTTTAAAATCCTCGGTGTACTCAAAGCTTTGTTACCTGAAGAAAAAAATCCTTTATTAAAACTGCAGGTAAACTTTTTAGGGATCATCGATTTTGAGAACAGGTATATTTCTTTTGACGCAAGTTTGTATGATTCAAAGATCCTCACCTTCACACTCACCGGTGATATGGCACTGCGCATCGGGTTTGGTGATAAACCGATCTTTATATTAAGTGCGGGTGGTTTTCATCCTGCATTCAAAGAAGTACCCGACGATCTGAAGAACATGCGTCGCATTACCATTAGTTTATATGATGGAGAAAATGCGCGCATCATCATTCAAACTTATTTCGCGGTTACTTCCAATACTGCACAGTTTGGT
>DATDCP010000328.1:0-6621 GCA_036524255.1 Chitinophagaceae bacterium | reverse complement strand
AATCAGTTCCTTTCCGTGGCTATTATGGAGAAGTGATTCCTGACAGAACATATCACTTGTATAAATTTTCTCATGGGGCAATTGGCGCAGCGGCAGCAGGAGATATTTCCCCTGAAAGTTGGAAACTATTAAGTCGTGCAGCATCTGTTTTTTCATTGGCTTATTCCCGGTTTAAAGATCTGTTACAGGCCCGAATTGACCTGGTAAAACTAAAAGAAGAAAAGAAAAGGGCCGAAGATGCCTTATCTGATCTGCAGTCTGCACAAAAACAACTGGTACAGGCAGAGAAAATGGCTTCGTTGGGTGAATTGACAGCTGGCATTGCACATGAGATACAAAATCCATTGAACTTTGTAAATAATTTTTCTGATGTAAGTAATGAATTGCTGGAAGAAATGAAACAGGAATTGGCAACTGGCAATACGCAACAGGCACTTGAAATTGCAGGTGATGTAAAAGAAAATTTAGAAAAAATATTACATCATGGAAAAAGGGCCGATGCAATTGTAAAGGGAATGCTGCAGCATAGCCGGACAAGCACCGGTCAAAAAGAGCCCACAGATATAAATATATTGGCAGAAGAATATCTACGGCTTGCATATCACGGGCTGAGAGCAAAGGATAAATTTTTTAATGCAAAATTTGAAACAGATCTTGATCCAACTATAAACAAAATAAATATCGTTCCGCAGGAAATTGGCAGAGTGATACTTAATTTGATAAATAATTCTTTCTATGCAGTAAGTGAAAAAAAGAGATTAGTGGGTAATGGTTACGAACCTATGGTTACCGTCAGCACTAAGACTGTAAAGCCTCCTTCAGGGGGTTTGGAAGTTATTGAGATCATAGTAAAGGATAATGGGAATGGCGTTCCGCAAAAAGTATTGGATAAAATATTCCAGCCATTCTTTACTACCAAACCAACAGGACAGGGAACAGGATTAGGCTTATCATTGAGCTATGATATAGTTACAAAAGGACATGATGGAGAAATAAATGTGGAAACAAAAGAGGGCGAAGGTTCTGCATTCACAATAAGTTTACCCATGAAATAATTTTTATAAAAATGAAAAAACATTTTTCTTATTGCTTTGTCTTCGTTTTTATTTCAGTTTCTGCTGTAGCCCAGCAGGAATATATTGATAGTTTTAGAATAAAAGCGAGTAGTACAAGCAATGATACCATTCAATTGATCCTTCTGAGAAATATTGCAAGAAGTTATTCTGAATTAAATCCCGACAGCTCTTTCTTTTATGCTGAAAAAGCTTTGAAAGTTGCCCGCAAACTAAATCTTAAGTTAGACGAGGGCAGTGCCTTAAGAGAAATGGGTTATGCACTTTTGAACAGGGCAAATTATCCACGGTCTTTACAAACACTTCTTTCATCGAGGGCGATCCTGGAAAATCCCAAGAGTGAACTGAAAGTGTTGGTCGGAAAATTTCCCGGAGATGATGAACTGATGTATCGCTCTGCGCCCCCACATAAACAAAGGCTAAGTGAATTGGCCTTCTTATACCAGATCATGGGTGTATTATACGCCAATTCGAATAATGATGAAAAAGCCTTGCTCCATCATGAGATCGGAAGGCAAAATGCCGAAGAGTCCGGTAATCTTCCCTTGCAAAGTATTATAAACATGACGATGGCCCGTGCTTATTTAAATTTAAAAAAAGTTGATTCTGCATTAATAAGTCTGCAACTGGCTCATGAGCAGGTAATGCAAACGGGATTTAATAGATATTTGGGAAGTGTGTATTTAAATTTGGGACGTATCTACGCAGCAAAGAGAGATACATCTACCGCCAACGAGTATTACAGGAAATCTTTAACGGCAAGTGCAGAAAATGGTTATTTCAGGGGGGTGGTGGCGAGCAGTATTTTATTGGGCGAATACTATCTTCAAGCGGGAAAAAAAGATTCGGCTTTTAAACATATAAAGGATGCACTTGATGCTGCACAAAACCTGGACGCTCCTGATTTGTTATTGCGGTCTTATACTGCATTTGCCCATTATTACCAGTCTGAAAGGAATAATGATAGTACCGTAAAATACCAGGCGTTGATCATTAAGATCAATGAAACGATCTTCAATTTAAAACAAAGACAGGAATTTCAAAATATAGAATTTAATGAACAGCAACGGCTATCGGAAATTGAAGATGCAAAAACTGCCGAACGGGCCAAATACAGAACCAATATCCTGATCTCAGGTCTTGTCATTTTTTTATTCATTGCAATTATTTTGTACCGAAACAGTCTTCACAGAAAAAAAGCGAATGCTCTTTTATCGCAACAGAAAACTGAATTAGAAAGCACACTGGCTACTTTGAAGACAACGCAAAATCAATTGGTGCAATCAGAAAAAATGGCCTCACTCGGTGAGCTTACTGCGGGCATTGCACATGAAATTCAGAACCCATTGAATTTTGTAAATAATTTTTCTGAAGTAAACGCTGAGTTAATTGATGAATTAAAAACAGAACTTGGGCAAGACAATAAACAACAGGCAATAGAAATAGCAAATGATATAAAAGAGAATGAAGAAAAGATAATTTTTCATGGTAAAAGAGCCGATGCAATTGTAAAAAGTATGCTGCAACATAGCCGCAGCAGCAGTATTAAAAAGGAGATGACAGATATTAATGCATTGACAGATGAATATTTGCGGCTTGCTTATCATGGCATGAAAGCAAAGGATAAATCATTTAATGTTGATATTAAGTCTGACTTCGATAACACTGTTGAAAAAGTAAATGTGATACAGCAGGATATCGGCCGTGTGATCTTAAATTTAATTACCAATGCTTTTTATGTTGTATCTGAAAAGAAGCAACAGCTGGGAGATAACTACGAACCAAAAGTTATCGTCAGCACTAAGGCCATTAAGCCCCCTTTAGGGGGTTTGGGGGCCGTGGAGATCAGTGTAAGAGACAACGGCAACGGTATTTCTCAAAAAGTATTGGATAAAATATTTCAGCCATTCTTTACCACCAAACCAGCCGGACAGGGAACAGGTCTCGGTTTATCGTTAAGCTATGATATAATCACAAAAGGGCATGGTGGTGAATTAAAGGTGGAGACAAAGGAAGGTGAAGGCTCAGTGTTTATCATTAGCCTGCCGGTAAACAACGAAAAATGAAACCTACCAAAAAACTGGAAGCAGAAATTCTGAAAGTGTACAAAACTTATTGGGATGCCTATCTCAAAGGGGATATGAAAACTTTTGCTTCTTACCTGGCTGATGATATTACTGTTTTTGGCACAGCAGTCAGTGAAATTTTTAATAATAAAAAAGAAACTCTTCGATTTTATAAAGCGACCGCTGATCAGCTGGTGGGCAAAGCTCAATTCAGAAGCAGGAGCATTAAAATGCGTGCAGTTGATGAGAATATCTTGGTCAACGAACAATGTGATTTTTATGTTTTAATAGAAGAGAAATGGATGTTTTATGGTCATTGCCGTATTTCGTCAATATTGAAACAAACAAATTCAGGATGGAAGTTAGCCCATCAACATGCCTCTTTTCCGGATACAAGAGCAGATGAAGGCGAGCAAGTAGCGACAAAAAAAATGAGAGAAGAAAACCTGCAACTCCGTGATGCAGTAAAAAGAAGAACAATTGAGCTGGAAGAAAAAAATCGTGAACTTGAAATTGAAGCATCGGTTGAAAGAGTAAGAGCAAAAGCTCTTGCTATGCACAGTTCAGAAGAAATACGCGAAGTAGTGCGTACACTACGAAATGAATTATTCGGGCTGAAGTTAGCTGGCGTAACTGCAGTAACAATTTGCCTGAAACAGGATGATGGTCGTGTGAGATTTTGGGATATTACTGACCTGGAAACAACTGGTCGCTATAGCGCAGACATCACTTTCGATATGGCTCAAACTCATCCGCAGTTTTACTTACAAAAAATATGGAGCTCAAAGAAAAAAATTATTGCTATCGAGCAGGATTCAAATGATCTCAAAAGAACGTTGAAATGGCTGGGCCAGTACGATAAACAGACGGCCGATGAAATAACAGAACTTATCAAGGTCAATAAAATAAAACGTGGCTGGCATCGTGCTGTCAAACTTGCAAATGGCAGATTGATCACTGATTTTATAAATGAACCGCCAATAGAAATAGAATCCATTCTATTAAAAATGGGTGCTGCATTTGATCTTGCTTATAAACGTTTTCTTGATCTGAAGAATGCGGAAGAACAAACAAAAGAAGCAAGGATTGAGCTGGCTTTGGAAAGAGTAAGAGCAAGAGCAATGGCGATGCATAATTCAAATGAACTTGCTGAACTGGTATCAACCGTCTTTAATGAATTGACCCAACTAGAATTTAAATTAACAAGTTGTATTATCTGGATCCATGATCATGAAAACACAAAGAATACATTGTGGATCGCCAGCACCGAAATGAATAAGCCTGCAGAACCATTCCTGGTAAACCCATTTCATAATGACTTTTTTAAATCCATCAGTCATGCATGGAAAGCAAAAGACACCAAATGGGTTTATACATTCACAGGCAAGGAAAAAAAGAATTTTGAAAAAGCATTCTTTAAAGAAATACCCCAACTTCCGATCCCTTTAAAGAATGCATTGAAAGTGCCGGAGCAAGTAGTATTCTCTGCATCTTTCAACAATTTTGGCGCTCTTGAAATTGTTGAAACAGAAGCTTTGACGGAAGAAAAGTTTGAGATACTTCATCGTTTTGGGAAAGTATTTGATCTAAGCTATACCCGTTTTAATGATCTGAAAAAAGCCGAAGCACAGGCAAGAGATGCACAGATCGAAACAGGATTGGAAAGAGTAAGAAGTAAAACGATGGCCATGCACAAAAGTGAGGAGGTCACTGGCATTGCAGTTTCGTTAAATGAAGAGTTGATGAAACTAGGATTCGAGGGCGGAAGTACTATCATCATAATCGATAAAGAAACTGGTGATACGGAACAATGGGCAGGATTTTCGGAAGATAAAACTTTAAAAAGCTGTTATGTTCCCTATTTTAAACATCCTTATCATAATGCTCAATTGGATGCGTGGAAAAGAGGCGATAAGTTTTTGGTATACACTTTAACCGGAGATGAAAAGAAAACTGTTGATGAACATTACTTTGCAACAGGATATAAGGGATTTCCTGAAAGTGATAAGAAATGGATGCGACAAATGAGATCTGTTACATTTTCTCATGCATTCATGAAATATGGATCTATACATTGGGGACCCGGTGATTTAACGGAAGAACAATTAAAAATTCTGCAACGGTTTTCAAAAGTTTTTGAACAATCCTACACAAGATTCCTCGATCTGCAAAAAGCAGAAGCACAGGTAAGAGAAGCACAAATAGAAGCCGCATTAGAAAGAGTAAGAAGTCGTTCGATGGCGATGCATAAAAGTGATGATCTTCATGAGGTCATTAAGGTAGTGACAGAACAATTATTTGTATTGAGTTTAAAATTCAATGTTGCCAATTTTGCTAAAATAAATCAGGACGGCAGCTGGGATCTCTGGCTCTCAACACCGGAACAAGCTTACCCGGCATTGATACATGTTCCCTATTTAGATCATCCAATTTTTAACCGGATAACAGAAGAAGAAGCAAAAGGAAATAATTTTTATACTGATGTTTATACATGGGAAGAAACAAATATTTTTTTCCATCATTTCTTTGAAAATACAATTGCAAGAAATACTCCTGAAGAACGAAAACAATTTGTATACAGTTCTAAAGGGTTAGCCCGTTCCGTTTTCCAAACGAAAAATATTTGGTTTAGTGTTGCCAGGTATGATATTACTGCATTTACTGATGAAGAAAATGCAATTTTCAAACGCTTCGCAAATGTTTTTGAACAGGCCTATACCCGTTTCCTCGATCTGCAAAAAGCCGAAGCACAAGCAAGAGAAACAGAGATCGAATTGAGTTTGGAAAGAGTTCGTGCAAAAACGATGGCAATGCAAAAGCCATCGGAGTTTGTCGATATAATAAATATAATAGGTGAGCAATTCGTTCATCTTGGTTTTGATATTGACTGGGCCAATTTCGGCGCAAATGGATTTGCTATTTCTGAAGGGATCGATATTTGGAATTTTGCGGTGATACCCGGGGCTTCGCCAATTTCTGCCAGGGTGTTTATCCCATATTTTGATCATCCTGTATTTACTACTTCGGCTGAAAATATTCATGAATTTCTAAATGGTGGAAGAGATCTTATTACAGTGACCTTTGATAAACAAACCAAGGACACCTGGCTGGATCAACTTTTTACGAAAACAATTTTTAAGGATGTGCCGGATGAATATAGAGCTATTCAATATGCAAAACCCGGTTATACCACTTCTAATATTTCAATAAAAGATACCTGGCTTTCTATTGGTAAGTTTGATTCACGGCCTTTTACTGATGAACAACATTTGATCTTAAGAAGGTTTGCAAAAGCATTTGGCCAGGCGAACACCCGTTTCCTTGATCTGCAAAAAGCAGAGGCACAGGCAAGAGAAGCACAGATAGAAGCTTCATTGGAAAGAGTGAGAAGCAGGGCAATGGCTATGCAGAATTCTGATGAGTTAAGAGAATTAATAGGTACAGTATTTACAGAACTTACAAAACTTGATATAGTTCTCACC
>DATDCP010000327.1:0-17563 GCA_036524255.1 Chitinophagaceae bacterium | reverse complement strand
AATAAATATATCTCACCAAGACCAACATCACCAACATTGCAATTGCCAACACAAGGCATCGGTAACTGGGCCTATCATTCTGTACAGGTAAATATTTCTGACAGTGGTTTGCGGGTATTGGCAGGAACGCAAAATCAAATAAAAACATCAACAGGTATTCCTTTTCAAACACCGGGTAACATAAGTTCAAAGAATATTGTTTTTACTTCAATGTGGGATAATTATCCTGATTCAATTAGGATTCCATTGAAAGGAAATTCATCTCATGCATATTTTCTATTGACCGGCACTACTAACCCGATGCAGAGCCGGATCGTAAATGGAGAGATCATTATTAACTATACCGATGGTACGTCAGATAAACTTGAATTAAAGAATCCACAAAACTGGTGGCCGATAGAACAGGATTATTATGTAGACGGATTTGCATTTACAACCGATGCTCCGCGACCAATCCGGATTGAATTAAAGACCGGAAAAGAGATCCCTAAGGATTATAAGTATACATCTATTCGTGGATTTTCAAACTTTGGTATCGATGGGGGTGCGGCAACAGTGCTCGACCTGCCATTGGATAATAAGAAACAATTGAAAAATCTTGTATTAAGATCAGTTGCAAATGATGTGGTTATTGGTTTAATGGCATTAACCTTAGAAAGATAATATGAGATCGATTTTTATACTTATGGCAATTAGTATTTCTTTTTTAATGAAGGCCCAGCAGGCGGACAGCGTCTTCCTATTTTCTTATTTTAATAATAATGGTAAAGACGGTTTGCATCTTGCTTATAGCAATGATGGATACAACTGGACTGCTTTAAACAACGACAGATCTTTGTTGCGGCCTGTTTTAAGTAAAGACTCATTGATGCGTGACCCCTGTATCATTCGTGGCGCTGATAATTTATTTCATATAGTATGGACAGTGAGTTGGAATGAACGGGGGATTGGCTATGCCAATTCAAAAGATCTTATTCATTGGAGTGAACAGCAATTTATACCCGTAATGAAGCATGAAGACAGTGCACGAAATTGCTGGGCGCCGGAGATCACTTATGATAAAAAGAAAAAGCAATACATGATCTACTGGGCAACGACGATCGCCGGAAAGTATGCGGCTGACCGGTCTGTTGAAAATGGCTATAATCACCGGATGTATTATGTACTCACCAAAGATCTTAAAACTTATAGCAAAACAAAATTGCTATATGACAAAGGTTTCAACGTGATCGATGCTACGATAGTACCCGATGGTAAACGGTTCGTTATGTTTTTAAAAGACGAAACGAGGACACCACCCCAAAAAAATATCAAGATCGCATACAGCAAGAAATTAAATGAAGGGTACAGCAATGCTTCTGCTCCCGTTACAGGCAATTACTGGGCAGAAGGGCCAACTACTTTAAAAATAAATAGTCAATGGGTCGTTTATTTTGATAAATACCGCGATCACAAATATGGAGCAATTCAATCTAATGATCTTATCAACTGGACAGATGTCTCGGATAAGATTTCTTTACCCAAAGGAATTCGCCACGGAAGTATTTTTAAAGTGACCAGGGCTGAACTGGATGCATTATTGAAATTATAAGTTTTTGATGATTACAAATGAGCTTCCGGCGTTCAGGATACATCAGGATGCCCTGCTACTGCTTTAAGGTTATTTTACACAACTAAAATTGCTTGCCTTTGAAAAAGATCTGCGTTATAGCTTTCTTATTTGTATATATTTCTTCGAACTCACAGGTTACTCCTCCTGCATGGGTAAAAAATGTGGGTGCTAAAACTTTCCCATCTTCTAAAAAGATCCTTTTCGCAAACGATTTTGGTGCAAAAAACGATACAACATTTATAAGCACTAAAGCAATTCAAGCCGCTATTGATAAATGTGCTTCTTCAGGCGGCGGTGTTGTAAAATTTCTTCCGGGAGTGTATGTAACAGGAAGTCTTTTTATTAAATCGAATGTTGAATTAAGGATCGATGATAAAGTTTTGATTCTCGGCTCACAAAATATTGATGATTATCCCGAGATACAAACACGCATTGCCGGAATTGAAACCACATGGCCTGCTGCTTTGATAAACCTGGTCGGTCTGAAAAATGCCGCATTGACGGGAAAAGGAATTGTAAACGCAAGAGGAAAATTTTGCTGGGATAAATACTGGAACATGAGAAAGGAATATGATACGAAAGGACTGCGCTGGGTTGTTGACTATGATGCAAAGAGAGTAAGAACAGTATTGGTTCAAAATTCAGAGCAAATAACTATTAAAGATCTCACGTTTAAAAATGCTGGCTTCTGGACGATACAATTATTATACTCATCTTACTTAACAGTAAACGGTGTAGTAATAAAAAATAATGAAGATGGCAGTGGCCCAAGTACAGATGGTATTGATGTGGATTCTTCAACATGGACATTGATCGAGAATTGTGATATAGATTGCAACGATGATAATTTTTGTTTAAAAGCAGGAAGAGACTGGGATGGACTTCGTGTAAACAAACCAACTGAATATGTGGTGATCCGCAAATGCATTGCCCGTCGTGGTGCAGGTCTCGTTACTTTGGGCAGTGAAACCAGCGGGAGTATTCGTCATATTTATTGTACTGATCTTACTGCAAAACACACTGATAATGGTTTGCGAATTAAATCCGCCACTACAAGAGGGGGAACAGTTGAAGAGGTTTACTTCGTAAACTCTGTTTTGGATTCTGTTCGCAATGCCTACCAGTTCAATTTGAATTGGTACCCCGCATACAGTTACAGTGAATTGCCTAAAGGTTATCATATTGATTCAGTGCCACAGCACTGGAGAGCTTTAGTGCAAAAAGTGACGCCAGCTGAAAAAGGAATTCCTTACACAAAGAATTTTTATATCAACAACGTAAAGATCACCAATGCGCAAAAAGCATTTGAAGTAAATGGTCTTGTGAACTCACAGATAGAGAATTTTAATTTCACTAATTCATCTGTAACAGCAGCCGTGTTAGGAGAAATGGTATTTGCAAAGAACTGAGTCTATAAAAATTTTAATGTATCAATATCACAAAAGCAGGAAGAGAAAAAGAAAACCGGCGCGATAGAAGAAACGGAACGTCTAAAACAATAATGAATTGAAATGAGAAAAGCCCTGATCGCAATAGTTTCTATTTTATTCTTTACAACCAGCCTGCATTCGCAATACAGGATGGAATATCTTACACGAGGTGTACATGCAGTACCCGATGGTAAAGGAAAAATATTTGTTTCATGGCGTTTGCTGGGTACAGAGAATAATGATCTTGCTTTTAATCTTTATCGTACTACAAATAAGAAAACAACCCTGCTTAACAAGCAACCGATAATTAAAGCAACAAATTTTACTGATGGATCTGCTGATACCAACCATGTAAATACCTACACAGTAAAAGCGATCATTAATAATAAAGAAGAAAAGGCGGGTGTTTCTTATACACTCCCCGCAAATGCAAAACCTTATATCTCTATCCCACTAAGAACACCTACGGGTTATTCTGCCAACGATGCAAGTGTAGGCGATATGGATGGTGATGGTGTATATGAGGTCGTTATTCATTTAACCGGCAGAGCAAAGGATAATTCACAGGCAGGAATTACTGATCCGCCGGTCTTTCAATGCTACAAAATGAACGGAACATTTTTGTGGGAGATCAATCTTGGAAAAAATATTCGTGAAGGAGCTCACTACACACAATTCATGGTGTATGATTTTGATGGTGATGGCAAGGCAGAGATCGCTATGAAAACTGCAGATGGCTCTATTGATGGTAGAGGAAAAATTATCGGTGACAGTACAAAAGATTTTCGAAATGATAAAGGATACATTTTATCAGGCCCTGAATATTTAACCATGTTTGATGGCCTGACAGGTGAGGCATTATCAACGATCGATTTTATTCCCCCTCGTTATGGAAAACTAGATCCTACAACTGAAGAGCTGAAAGAAATGTGGGGCGATGGATATGGTAATCGTATGGACAGGTTTCTTGCATGTGTTGCTTACCTCGATGGGAAAACCCCATCACTTGTAATGTGTCGTGGTTATTATACACGTTCAGTATTAAGTGCATTTAATTTTAAAAATAAGAAACTCGAAAAGCTCTGGACATTTGATAGCGATGAACCGGGAGGCGCAAACAGGAAATATCGTGGACAGGGAAATCATAACTTATCAGTTGCTGATGTGGATGATGATGGTAAAGATGAAATTGTTTATGGCGCAATGACAATTGACAATGATGGCAAAGGACTATACTCAACAGAATTGGGTCATGGTGATGTATTGCATGTTACGGATATTGATCCATCAAGAGCGGGTCTTGAAGTTTTTGACATACAGGAACGATTTGATGATGCCGGTGCACATTTAACCGATGCAAAGACGGGCGAAGTGATCTGGAAAAAACCATCCATAAAAGCTGGTGAAGATGGTGAAGGTCCAGGTCGCGGATGTGCATTGGATCTCGATCCGCGATATCCCGGTTATGAATGCTGGGTAGCTGGTGCAGGCATCACCGGTATGTTTGATTGCAAGGGAAATAAGATAGCAGAGAAAACGCCGCCCTGTAATATGGGTATTTTCTGGGATGGTGATGCACTTAGCGAAGTGCTCAATGGCGTCAATATCAGCAAATGGGATCATATAAATAGTGAAATGGTAAAAATATTTGATGGTCGTGATGATGGTTGCGCCAGTAATAATGGTACAAAAGCAAATCCATGTCTCAGTGCCGATCTCTTTGGCGATTGGCGTGAAGAAATTATTTGCCGTACAACCGTAGCAGGGAGTTGCGCATCTATTCAACAGCCATTCCCACCGACATTAAACTGTATACCCTTATGCATAACCCGCAGTATCGTTTAAGCATTGCATGGCAGAATGTGGCGTACAATCAACCGCCACATACAAGTTATTATCTTGGTGATGGAATGAAGATGCCTCCAAAGCCGAATATTGTAATTGTTAATAAGAAATAGTTTATGAGCCAAAATTCATTACTACTATTAAACATCGTTGCGTCGCACTCTTGTACTGCAACAATTCTATTCGACAAAATAGTTGCAGTAGCCTGCCCAGAGCGAAGCGAAGGGTTCGGTAATTCTATTGGCCATTTAATCGGTGTATCCAATATTTAAATATCATAACTTTTCAGATGAAAACACTTGTAACTTTTGCTTCTCTTTTAATTCTCACTTCTTCTTTTTTATTACTCAAAAAAGAGAAACCGGTGTTTTATATTATCGGCGATAGTACAGTAAGAAATGGCGATGGAACTGGTAAGAATAACCAGATGGGATGGGGGACTGTTATCACTCCTTTTTTTGATACCACGAAGATCGATGTTCGCAATCATGCAATCGGTGGCCGCAGCAGCCGGACTTTTATTACTGAGGGAAGGTGGAATAAGATCTTGGAAACACTAAAGAAAGGTGATTATGTCATTATGCAGTTTGGCCATAATGATGCGGGTCCGTTGGATGATACTGCCAGGGCAAGAGGTACAATTAAAGGGATAGGTGTAGACAGTACAGAAATTTATAATCCTATACGCAAGATCAAAGAAGTGGTGCATTCTTATGGTTGGTATATGCGCAGGTATGTAAAAGAAGCAAAAGCCAAAAATGCAATTCCAATTATGTGTTCATTAATACCACGAGAGAATTGGAAGGATGGAAAAGTGGTTCGTTCTGCGGACTCTTATGCATTGTGGGCAAAACAAATTGCTGAGCAGGAAGGAGCATATTTTATAGATCTGAATGAACTGATCGCAGCAAAATACGAGGAAATGTGTGAGCAGGAGGTACACAAATTTTTTCCTGCCGATCATACACATACAAATCTGGAAGGGGCAAAGTTGAATGCAGAGATCGTTGCAAGTGCATTGAAGAAGATCAACCCGGGGAAGATCAAAAAATATATGACTAAATAAAAGTTATGAAGAATATCTTATTTCTTTTTGTTTCATTTTTTATTTTTTCAGGAGCGAATTCGCAAAAATTACCTGCTGATAAAAAAATACTGGCTACGTTGAGGCTCACTAACAAATATTTTATGGAGAAATGGCCCGATGCAGGTAAAACCATTTTCACCAATATTGAACGGCCAAGTAATATCTGGACAAGAGCTGTTTATTATGAAGGTTTGATGGCTTTGTATAAAATTGATAAGCAGCGATCATATTATGATTATGCATTACAGTGGGGCGACAAACATAAATGGGGCTTGCGCGGCGGTGTGAAAACAAGAAATGCAGATAACCAATGCTGTGGGCAGACTTATATCGATCTGTATTTACTGGATAACAAACAACATCCCGAAAGAGTAAGAGATATTAAAGCATCTGTTGATTCAATGATGCTTACTTCAAAGATCGACGACTGGAACTGGATCGATGCATTACAAATGGCCATGCCTGTGTTTGTAAAGTTGGGGAATCTTTATAATGAGCCAAAGTATTTTGATCGCATGTATGAAATGTATACTTATACCAAAAACAAGCACGGTGATAATGGATTGTATAATCAGAAAGAACATTTGTGGTGGCGTGATAAAGATTTTGATCCTCCTTATAAAGAACCAAACGGCGATGATTGTTATTGGTCTCGTGGAAATGGTTGGGTAGTGGCAGCGTATGCAAGGGTATTGAGCGATCTACCAAAGACTGATCCGCATTACCAGGAATACCTGCAGGATTTTAAAGACATGTGCGTTGCGTTATTACCTCTTCAACGTAGCGATGGTTACTGGAATGTAAGTTTAAATGATGCAAATAATTTTGGCGGTAAGGAAGTCTCGGGCACTTCATTATTCATTTATGGTTTCGCATGGGGAATAAATAATAACATACTCGATAAGAAGATCTATTTACCGGCAATCACAAAAGCTTGGAATGCGATGAGTAAAGAAGCCGTTCATTCCAATGGCAAATTGGGTTATGTACAGGGAACGGGAAAAGAACCCAAGGATGGTCAGCCGGTAAATTATGATAGCACTCCTGATTTTGAAGATTATGGATTAGGATGTTTTTTATTAGCAGGAACAGAGATATATAAATTGAAATGATTGATATTTGGTATTGTCTCAGTTTGAAAAAATTGAACCACATAGGCATATAGGACACAATAGAAGTCACATAGTCTATGTGAAACCCTATGTTTCTACTGTTTCTATGTGGTTCAAAAGGCATTTCCCTGCAACCTGATCAAATTGAAACGCTACCTATATTTGAGTTAAGATGAAATACCTTATTGTGATCATATTCTTGCTGCCTGTTATTTTCGTTAATGCCCAAAAAAACGATAAACCAAATATCATTTTCATTTTTGCTGACGACCTGGGTTATGGAGATGTTGGATGTTATGGTCAGCAAAAGATCGAGACTCCCAATATTGATAAGCTTGCACAAAAAGGGATGAAATTTACTCAGTTCTATTCCGGTTCTACTGTCTGTGCGCCGGCAAGATCAAGTTTTCTTACAGGTTTACATACTGGACATACAGCTATCCGCGGAAACAAATCTTATGCACCAGAAGGACAAACACCATTGCCTGATTCCATTATCACATTTGCGAACATACTTCAACAAAACGGTTATGCAACCGCTGCTTTCGGTAAATGGGGATTAGGATTTATAAATAACAGCGGTGATCCGAACAAAAAAGGCTTTGATAAATTTTATGGTTACAACTGTCAGAGTCTTGCACATGATTATTTCCCTCCTTATATCTGGGATAACCATGATGAAGTTGATCTGTCGGTCAATAAAACAAATGATTCAATATATTCAGCATCGTTGATACACAACAAAGCGATCGAATATATCAAACAGCGATCTTCTTCCTCCGAAGGAGTCCATTTGGACAAACCTTTCTTTCTTTATCTGCCTTATACGTTGCCGCATGGCGATGTAATTGGTCCGCATGATGAATTGTATAATTATTATGCAAAGAAATTTAATGAGCAACTGCTTACCGGGAATGATCTGAGAACAAGGGCTCATAATATGATCCCCGAACCTTTACCACATGCCCAGTTTGCTGCCATGGTAGGCAGGCTGGATAAGTATGTGGGTGAAATTGTAAAAGCAATTGAGGAAAGCGGCCTGGCAGAAAACACATTAATAATTTTCACCAGCGATAATGGGCCTCATAAAGAAAATGGAGGGGATCCCGAGTTCTTTAATAGCAATGGCATTTATAAAGGAATAAAAAGAGATCTGTATGAGGGCGGAATAAGAGTTCCTTTCATTGCTTACCTACCAGGAAAAATAAGATCCTCAGTGATTGGCAAACCTGCAGCGCTTTGGGATATGTATCCGACATTTCTTCAAATGGCAGGAGTGGCTTCTAAGAAAAAAATAGATGGCATTTCATTAATGCCGACTTTATTTCAAATAGGTAAGCAAAAGCAGCATGAGTATTTTTATTGGGAGTTTCATGAAAATGATGGCCGCCAGGCAATACGATGGGGAAAATGGAAAGCAATAAAATTAGCGGTTACTAAAGTCCCAGATCCGGCAATTGAATTATATAATTTGGATAAAGACCCAGAGGAGGTAAATAATATAGCTTCACAAAACCCGGGTATCGTTAAGAAGATGGCAGAATTATTTTCAAAAGAGCATCGCTATGATCCTGATTGGCCTTTATTGTTTAAAGAGATAAGCAAATAAAGCATTTGGAACTATGACCATTTGTCCAACTCCCAAAACGTAATTAATTGGATATGATTATCAATATAATGACTTTAGAAAGTTGCTTATATTTAAGTGTTGACTGCAATTTTTTATGATAGCTTTATCCCCTTTAGCAATATTTTTTTTATGCGTTCTGCTTAACTCTTGCACAACAATTAAGACAACAGAGTTTTTTAAGCTTGAGGAAAACAAAATCGAAACTTACAATGGCATTTTTATCAAAAATGCGAATGACAATAACTATAGATTAGTAGAGCAACTCTTTGGGAGTATTTCAAAAAGCGATACGATTATTGACAAAAAGGAAATTGTTTACAAGACCATAGACATAGATGGCAATAAAGCTTTTTATGCTGTAGCAACAAAAGACACACTTAAGAAAAACCCAAATATTGGACCAAACTATTTCTTGTTTTCAGCATTTATATTTTCTAATGACACAACCTTTATTGCACCGGTTTATGAAAAGGCCGACTTGACAAAATTGAAATTTAATGACTTCAAGTATAAAATACCTCCAACTGTAACAAGAAAAGACAGTGTGGTGATTATAGATCGTAAAAAAAGAATGGTTCTATATAATTTCCACAAGACCACTCTTATGATAGATAACAAAAAGTTTTCTGACTGCTTAGCGTTTGAAATTCGAAGCGTTTGGCCAGACGCTTTGTACGGAGAAAAAATTTGGCTTCATAAAAAATATGGACTCCTAAAGTGGATACGCTCAACAGGACGAATAGAAACGAGAGCGTTCTAAAACTGCTATCAGGCGAAATGGAACATCAACAAGACATAACGATCATTTATGTCTTTGGGCCAAAACATTTATAACATCCCGCAGTTTATAATTCTTTGCCTGTAATAAGACAAGATAGTGGTAAAGCAGATCAGCGGCTTCACCTAAAAATTTTTCTTTATTATCATCTTTGCTTTCGATCACAAGTTCAACGGCTTCTTCACCCACTTTTTGTGCAATTTTATTTATTCCCTCATGCCGTCGTTGGTATGAGGCGATGGCTTTGTGCTTAGCCTACCAACGAACGAATTAAGGAAAAATGTACCTTTATATTATGGCATTTGTAATAAAAACTAAAAACAAACAACAGGAAAAAGCTGTTAAGGCTTTTCTTGATGAAAACGATATTGACTATTCAAAAGTTGAAGAAGATGCTGTCGCCTATACTAGCCGTACCAAAAAGCCACATGGTAAGAAAGAAAAAGCCCTACTGAAAGAACTGGAGGAGTCGGTTGAATTTGTAAATAAACATAAAAAAGGAAAAGTAAAGGCTAAATCTCTCAAACAACTATTGGATGAGCTTTAAAATTATCGCTACTCCTTTTTTTGAAAAGGAATTAAAACATCTTTTAAAGAAATATCCTTCTATTGAAAAAGATTTAGCCGTATTGGCAGATAAACTTCAACAGGACCCAAGAATGGGAACTCCACTCGGGCATGATTGTTATAAAATCAGAATGGCAATAAGTGCAAAGAGACAAGGTAAATCCGGAGGTGCAAGAATAATAACGAATATCTGGATCGCAGGGACCACCATTTATCTTCTTTCGATCTACGATAAATCAGAAATTGCGAATATTTCTGATAAAGACTTGCTTGAAAGGTTGAAGCATATTGGGCGTGAATAAGTTTTACTATTGAACTAAAACAGAGCACCAACAAGGTATAACGATCATTTATGTCTTTGCGCTAAAACATTTATAACATCCTGCAGTTTATAATTCTTTGCCTGTAATAAGACAAGATAGTGGTAAAGCAGATCAGCGGCTTCGCTTAAAAATTTTTCTTTATTATCATCTTTACTTTCGATCACAAGTTCAACAGCTTCTTCACCCACTTTCTGTGCAATTTTATTTATTCCCTTTGCGAAAAGCGACGAAGTATATGATGAAGCGGACGGGTTATTTTTTCTATCAGCAATTATACTTTCCAATTTCTCCAATGAAAAGGAAGAGTTGTTTTCATTAAAGCAAGTATCGGCGCCGGTATGGCAAACTGGACCGGTGGGAGAGGCTTTGATCAGCAACGTATCATTATCGCAATCAACAATAATTTCCCTCACCAATAAAAAATTATTACTTGTTTCACCTTTTGTCCAAAGTCGCTGCTTGCTACGACTGAAAAAAGTCACTTTGCCATCAGCATTTGTTTTGGCAAACGCTTCTTCATTCATAAAACCAAGCATCAGTACTTTATTACTTATACTGTCTTGTATAATAACTGGCATTAAGCCGTCAGCATACTTTGAAAAATCTGGATTCATACAAATGTTTTTTGTTTATTAGCTTTTGCCTCAATTGGGTAGTGTTTCAATTTGTTTTTTTAACCACGGAGACACTAGGTTCACAGAGAAGCACGGAGATTATCTCCGTGTAACCTAAGTGTCACTGTGTCTCCGTGGTTTAATTTTAATTATTGCTATCGGGTTCATCGGTTTTATCGCTATCCGGTTTTTGCAGCTGGTTCATCAATCTTTCAAATCTTTCCTCCCGTCGTTCATGCTCATTTTCTCTCCTTATGGCTTCTTTCCTCGTCATATAAGAGGTAAGAATTATGGCAGCAACTAATATTACCAGGACGATGTATATCATAAACGAACAGGTATATTTTGTCTGTGTAAAAATTGTTTTAGATCTGGGATCGGGATTTCTTTGAAATGAAAAATACTTGCTGCCAATGCAGCATCGGCTGACGCTTTTTCAAATACTTCAACAAAATGCTCCATATTACCGGCACCACCACTTGCAATGATCGGAACCGGTAATGTCTCCGAAAGGAGTTTTGTTATTTCAACTGCAAAACCATTTTTTGTTCCATCATGATTCATGGATGTAAGTAAGATTTCTCCCGCACCCCTGTCAACTGCTTCCCTAGACCAGTCAAAACATTTCTTTTCTGTCTTTGTTCTTCCACCATTGAGGTAAACATACCACTCACCATCTTCTTCTTTTTTTGTATCAATGGCAAGCACCACACATTGACTGCCGAATTCTTTTGAAAGTTCGTTGATCAATTGTGGGTTTTTAAATGCAGATGTATTTATAGAAATTTTATCAGCCCCATTTTGCAATAATATATTTACATCTTCCACATTGCTGATACCACCGCCTACAGTAAAAGGAATATTTACGTGATGGGCAATTTTATTTACAAGCTCACTCAATGTTTTTCTTTTTTCTATCGTTGCAGTTATATCAAGAAAAACCAATTCATCGGCTCCTTCTTTTGCATACAATGCACCCAACTCAACCGGATCGCCAGCATCACGAAGATTGATAAAGTTGGTTCCCTTTACAGTTCTACCATCTTTAATATCCAAACAAGGTATGATTCGTTTCGTCAACCCCCTAAATCCCCCTAAAGGGGGACTTGATGCATTAGGTTCTATATTCGACTTTATGTTCATAGCTCATCCGTGTTTATTCTGTATAAACCTCCCTTTAGGGAGGTTTGGAGGGTTTATTTTCTTGAGCTCAGCGCTACTTTAATTCCTAACCCCACTAATAATAATCCAGTGATCTTATTCTGCCATTTAATAAATGCCTGCCTATCGGCAAACCAATTTCCTAATTTACCAAACAACATGGCTACAATAATATTTACAATTGTTCCGGAAAAATTAAACCATAAACCCAGTAATAGAATTTGCAAAGCAGCATTCCCTTTTTCAGGGTGAATAAACTGGGGAAGGAATGCAAGAAAGAATAAAGCCACTTTCGGGTTCAGCACATTGGTAAACACTCCCTGCCAGAATAATTTTGAGAGAGGCTTCATTTCGATCTTATCATTAAGATTGAATTTGTTTTGTTTACTCAGGAACGATCTTATTCCGAGATAAACCAGGTAAGTTGCACCAACATATTTAATAATATCAAATGCAACTGCCGAGTTCGCAATAATTGCTGACAAACCAATAACTGCAGCAAGTAAATGAACATTACAGCCGCCGGCAATACCTAAAGAAGATACAATGCCTGCTTTTACTCCCTGCGATGCACTTCTTGTTGCTACATACAGCATATCATTACCCGGCGTAATATTCAGCATCAGGCTGGCGAATGCAAACAACAAGAAATCATCCAGGCTTATCATAAAAACAGTTTTAGATCTTTAAGCAATATTTTTTTCTCATAAATTGCTTTTCCAACAATTGCCCCACTGCATCCCGCTTCTCTAAGTTGTACCAGATCGTCAATGGATGAAACACCACCACTTGCAATTAAGTCAATAGATGGATGGCTGTTTAAGATCTTTTTATACAGATCGATCCCTGTCCCTTGCAATAACCCGTCTTTGCTGATATCAGTGCAAAAAAATTGTTTTACTCCTTTTGTCTTGTAATTTTCTATTAAGTCAAACACAGACAGATCAGTTGTTTCTGTCCAGCCTTTGATGGCAAGTTTTTCTTCTTTAACATCAGCGCCGATGATAAATCTATCAACACCAAACTCCAATAGCCATCCTGTGAATGTTTTTTCATCTTTTACTGCAATGCTTCCGACTGCGGCAAAGCTGGCGCCTGAATCAAAACAAATGCTTACATTTTTTTTTGTACTGATTCCGCCGCTAAAATCAATTACCAGTTCAGTTTTAGAAGCAATTTGTTCCAACACTTTCCAATTTTTAACCTCACCTGCCTTAGCTCCGTCGAGATCGACAAGGTGTAATCTTTGCAATCCTGCATTTTCGAATTCTTTGGCTACTTCCAAAGGATCTTCATTATAGATTTTCTTTTGTTCATAATCTCCTTTGGTAAGGCGAACGCATTTGCCTTCGATAATATCTATTGCCGGTATTATAAACCCCCAATCCCGCCAAAGGCGGGACTTTGAGGTTTCGCTTGTCGATATATTTTTCTTCTCATTCATAGCTTCAAAAAATTTGAAAGAATTCTTTCTCCTGCCGTTGCTGATTTTTCAGGATGAAACTGTACTCCATAAAAATTGTTTTTGCGCAATGCACTGCTATAAGGTTGTACATAATCCGTTGTGGCAATTGTATGCTCGCCTTTTGAAGCATAATACCCATGTACAAAATAACAATAGCTATTCTCTGTTACATTTTTAAAAAGATCAGTTTTCAAATCATAAACTGAATTCCATCCAATTTGCGGAACTTTTAAGTTTTGACTTTTGACTTTAAACTTTTTGACGTCTTCATCAAAAATTCCCAAACAAGTTGTATCATTCTCCTCAGAATATTTACACATTAACTGCATCCCAAGACAAATGCCCAATACTGGTTGTGTCAATGAACAAATAAGTCTATCTAAATTTCTATCTTTTAAGTAATTCATTGCAGTACTTGCTTCACCAACTCCGGGAAAAATTACTTTATCAGCTTTTTTTATTTCATCAGCGTTATCGGTAACCAAAGCTGTATTGCCAATTCTTTCCAGCGCATATAAAACTGAACGGATATTTCCTGCATTATATTTTATGATCGCAATTTTCAAAGTATTCCTTTTGTTGTTGGAAGTTGCATGTTCTCTACATCCCTTTTTATCGCCATCTTAAATGATTTGGCAAATGCTTTGAAAATAGATTCAATTTTGTGGTGCTCATTATCGCCTTCTACTTTTATATTCAAATTGCATTTTGCAGCATCGCTGAATGATTTAAAGAAATGATAGAACATTTCAGTCGGCATATCGCCAATTTTTTCTCTTGAGAATTTTGCATCCCAAACTAACCAGCTTCTTCCGCCAAAATCAATGGCAACTTGCGCAAGGCTATCATCCATTGGCAATAAAAAACCATAACGATTAATGCCTCCTTTATTACCTAAAGCTTTTGCAAATGCTTCACCTAATGCTATAGCGGTGTCTTCAATGGTATGATGTTCGTCAATATGCAGATCACCGTTAACTGCAATTTTCAGATCAGCCCCGCTATGTTGTCCTAATTGATCAAGCATATGATCAAAGAAACTCAAACCTGTTTTGATCTCTGTTTTGCCATTGCCATCAAGATTCAATTCAATGCTGATCTTTGTTTCATTGGTACTGCGTTCGTGTTTGACTGTACGTTTTCCTAATTTCAGAAACTCATAGATATTCTTCCAGTCAGTTGTTTCCAAGGCAATTGTTGATTGCAATGTTTTTAGCGTATCGCTGATCTCGGCGCCACCGAGATTTGGATCATTATTTATCCAGATCGCTTTGCAACCAAGGTTTTTTGCGAGTTGCACATCAGTAATTCTATCCCCGATCACAAATGAATTTGCCAGGTCGTATTCAGAAGAGTTCAAATATTTTGTAAACATGCCAACACCCGGTTTTCTTGTTGGCGCATTTTCCTTTGCAAAGGTTTTATCGATCAGTACATTACTGAAGTTTATCCCTTCATTTTTTAATTGGGTTAAAATAAAATTGTGTACAGGTAAAAAAGTTTCTTCAGGGAATGAAGATGTTCCTAATCCATCCTGATTGGTTGGCATCACCAATTCATAGTCGAGTTCTTTTGCAATTCTTGATAGCCATGTGAAGACACCTGGATAAAATTCAAGCTTTTCAAATGAATCGATCTGGTAAGTGGGAGGTGCTTCTTTAATTATAGTGCCATCCCTGTCAATAAATAAAACTTTGCGACCCCCTGTCCCCCTAAAGGGGGAACTTAGATTTGGTGCCTCCATTTATTTCGATTTATATTTTGACAATTCTACAATCAATTGTTTGTTCTCCTCGGGTGTGCCGATTGTTATTCTTAAGCAATTATCACATAAAACCACTTTACTTCTGTCACGGACTATAATTCCTTTAGCACATAGCTGCTCATAAATATTTCTTGCGGCTTTCATTTTCACCAATAAAAAGTTAGCGTCAGATGGAAACACGACTTCTGTATAAGAAAGATTTAATAATTCAGCTTTCAATTTTTCTCTTTCTATAACAGTTGTGCTTATATGCTCATTTACCCAATCAATATTGTCCAGCGCTTCCAATGCTAGCAACTGAGTCGCCGTATTTATATTATAAGGGTATTTTACTTTATTCATCAAATCAATGATCGGTTGCGAGGCAAACGCCATCCCTAACCTTAATCCTGCCAACCCCCAGGCTTTACTCAAGGTTTGCATAACAACAAGATTGGGATATTCTGTCAATTCAGCAATGAATGATTTTTGTTTGGAATAGTTAATGTATGCTTCATCAATTACAACTATTCCATCGAAATTATTCAGAATAACTTCTACATCATTTCTGTTGATACTATTACCTGTTGGATTATTAGGCGAGCAAATAAAAATTAGTTTAGTAAAAGTATCAATTGCATTTGCAATTCCATCAATATCTAATTGATATTCTTTTGACAGGTTAACCTTTTTTATTTTCACATCATTCATTTCGGCACATACTTCGTACATGCCGTAAGTAGGAGGTAAGATGATCGCATTGTCTCGACCCGGAGTACAAAAGATGCGGTACAAAAGATCAATTGCTTCATCACTTCCATTACCAAGAAAAATATTTTGGGCAGGAACTCCTTTGATCTTACTTAGTTTTTCTTTTACCTGCATTTGTAATGGATCTGGATAGCGATTAAAATTGTCAGGCAATGGGGATCCAAAAGAATTTTCATTCGCATCAAGATAAATAGAAGCATTTCCGGTAAACTCATGCCTGGCAGATGAGTAAGCGGTCATCTTTTTGATATTATCACGAACCAAACTGTCTAAATTAAATTCCATAATTGTTATTGTTCTTTAAGTCTTATTGCTACTGCATTTTTATGCGCATTCAATCCTTCTGCTTCTGCCATTTGCATCACCGTATTTCCAATATTTGTTAATCCTTCTTTTGTTAATTGCTGGAATGTTATCTTTTTTACAAAGCTATCAACAGAAACGCCGCTATACATTGCTGCATAACCATTTGTTGGTAACGTATGATTGGTGCCGCTTGCATAATCACCAACTGATTCAGGTGAATAATTGCCAATAAAAACAGATCCTGCCGATATTATTTTACCAGTTAATTCTTCAGAATTCTCGCAAGAGAGAATTAAATGTTCCGGTGCATATAAGTTTGAGAGACCAATTGCTTCATCGATCGAATTCAATAAAACAATTTTACTATTTACTAGAGCTTTTTCAGCAATTTCTTTTCTCGGCAATTCTTTCAATTGTTCTTTTATGCATTGCTGTACTTTTTTCGCAACTTCTTCGCTTGTAGTTAATAAGATCACTTGTGAATCTGCTCCATGCTCGGATTGGGATAAAAGATCTGCGGCAACAAATTCCGGTATTGCAGTTTCATCTGCGATCACTAAAACTTCTGATGGGCCTGCAGGCATATCGATCGCTGCGCCTTCTTTTTGTATTAATTGTTTTGCAGCAGTTACGTATTGGTTACCGGGTCCAAATATTTTAAAAACTTTCGGAATGCTTTCAGTACCATAAGCCATTGCCGCAATTGCCTGCACACCGCCAGCTTTAAAGATTTTCTTAACACCACAAAGATTCGCTGCATATAAAATAGCAGGATTGATCGAGCCATCTTTTGAAGGAGGCGTGCAAAGAATGATTTCTTTACAACCAGCGATAACAGCGGGAATAGCCAACATTAAAACGGTTGAGAAGAGTGGGGCAGAACCTCCGGGAATATAAATGCCAATTTTTTCAATGCCTATCGATCTTCGCCAGCAATTAATACCTGGCATTGTTTCAACGACGTTTATTTTTTCAATTTGTGAACGATGAAATTTTTCAATATTTGATCTTGCTTGCTGTATCGCAGCTTTTAATTCTTGCGGTAATAAGTTTTCAGCAGCTTTAATTTCTTTTTCACTTACTGCTAACTTCTTCAGCTTTACTCCATCAAATTCCTT
>DATDCP010000326.1:0-4850 GCA_036524255.1 Chitinophagaceae bacterium | reverse complement strand
GCGTCGCAAGGGACGTTGATCGAAGCACAAATGGCTGGCTACATAAACTTATTTTATCTCACCACGATTCTCTTCTTCCTTTCTTTCTTTATCGTAAGCTCTCAAAATTGATTTCACCAGGCGATGACGGACCACGTCATCTTCATCCAATTCTATATGAGCGATGCCATCAATGTTTTTCAAAATGCGTGAAGCTTTTTGTAAACCGCTGCGTTGGTTCCTCGGTAAGTCAACCTGTGTAATATCGCCGGTGATGATCGCTTTTGCATTGGCGCCAATACGAGTCAGGAACATTTTCAATTGCAGGTCAGTTGAGTTTTGCGCTTCATCCAAAATGATGAACGCATTATCAAGCGTACGACCACGCATATAGGCAAGCGGTGCGATCTCAATTGTTCTTGTGCTCATATAATAACCGAGCTTATCAGCAGGTATCATATCATCCAATGCATCATACAAAGGACGCAGATATGGATCGATCTTTTCTTTCAGATCACCGGGAAGAAAACCAAGATTTTCACCTGCTTCAACGGCGGGACGTGTAAGAATGATCTTTTTTACGGCTTTATTCTTCAACGCTCTTACTGCTAAAGCAACAGCTGTATATGTTTTACCTGTACCTGCAGGACCGATAGCAAAGACGATATCATTCTTCTCTGCCATTTGTACCAAACGTTTTTGATTAGCCGTTCTTGCACGAACTGTTTTACCATTCGGGCCAAACACTAATACATCATTTGGATTACGGTCAATAAAATTATCAACCGTCTCAGCATCATCACCACCGAGTACCTGCTCGAAATAATTTTCACTCATGTGGCCGTTCCTTTCCAGGTACTGCACGATGAGTTCAATTTTTTCGCGGGCAGATGTTACCTGCTCTGGCGAACCACTGAGTTTTAACTGGGTACCCCTTGATAAGATCTTTAAGAGGGGAAATTTCTTTTTCAGAATGTCGAGCTTGCCGTTGTTTACGCCAAAGAACTCGATAGGGTTTACGGTTTCGAGGTTGATGATCGTTTCTGTCAATTCACTTAGTTTTTTATTTCACAATCCTGGCATAGGGTGGTTACCAGATTTTTCACTACACCTGTTTTATTCAGGTGTTTGACCCATTGATTAAAATAAAGACTTATCTCAATCACTTCCTAAAGTTAATTATTAACAGGTGTGCATTCAAATTGTTGAAAGTAAAATTTGGTTAATAAATTATTCAATTATTAGCAATACAATTTTGTTGCCAGCTTTTGTAATTCTATTCATCGTTCCTTGTGTCACTCACCTTGTACGGAAACAATTCTACTCAACAAAGTGGAGTCATGTCATGCAGAGCCGACATTATAATGACCATTCAAAATTTAATAAATGATAGGCGAAGCATCTTATACTCGCCAAAACCTGAGACGCCTCGTTTCTCGGCATGACAAGACTCCATGAATAGGGAATTTCTTTGCGCCTTTGCGTGAAGTCTAAATCTTCTGACCAATGTCAGCCAAATTCATGCTAAACATCACCCGTTTCTTTAATGCAACTTATTAATTTTACAATATGGAAGAGATAAAACCGATCAAGCGAAGTAAAGAATTGGCGCCACTTAGTCGTGAACATCATGACGGATTGTTATTTGCATGGAAAATAAAGCAAGGTCTTGCGAACGGAACTCCTATTGAAACTCTCTGTAATTACACCCGTTGGTTTTGGACCAACCATATCAAGACGCATTTTAAAGATGAAGAAAAAGTGCTGGTAAAATTTTTACCTGCAGATAATCCTTTAGTTCTTCAGATGTTTGAAGAGCATGCGCAGATACGTGACCTTATTATCTCTCTGGATAATGAACCAGATTCCGGTTCGTTACAATCACTTGCAGATATTGTCAATAATCATATTCGATTTGAAGAAAGAGAACTTTTTGCGTATGCTGAAAAAACACTTACTCCTGAACAATTAAATGAGATCAACAAAGAACTGCCGCATGACTCTCATTGTGAAACTGAATGGAAAGACGAATTCTGGGTAAGAAAGCCGATCAGGCCGATGCCGCCCTTTTTTGCTGACTAATTGTTTTTTCTTTTCGAATTTCTATTTCTGTAAGAATCTCCTGAATAGCTTGCTTGCATTCTTTGTATTCCTTACCGAAATCTTTATACACCAATAGCTGCGTAAATTTCTGAGTTATTTGGGCAAGAATATCCACAAGTTCCTCCTTTGTCATGTTTTGAAGATACTCACTCATAATCTCGACAGTTAGTTAAATATTTAATGGGAATGCTGCCTTATTACAGCAATAATTGTGCAAAGTCGATCTGTGTTATAATCTCTCAGCAAGCTTTTTTATAAGCTAAATTATAATCTAAAACCAGTCAAACGCTAACCCGCAGATAAATCAGAACGTTCAATCACACAGGCTGTTAAATCATTCAAAAAATAATAATCGTTCAAGAATTAGCGTTTTTAATTTTGCATCTTTACAGTTAATCCATTTGCTACTGCGTATGTATCGGCACACCTGCATATTGCTGGTTCTTCTTCTCGGTTTTTACGGTGCCCAGTCACAATACTTTAAAATTTCCGGCAAAATAACTAATGATAAGCTTGAGCCGCTTGCGTTGGTGAGCATACAGGTAAAGGGATCAGTTAAAGGGACTATTTCAAAAGAAGATGGCTCTTATGAGCTGCGTCTTGAGGAAGGTACCTACGATCTTGCCTTCAGCATGCTCGGATATAAAACACTTTTGATAAACGTTGTTATTTCCCGGGATTATGTACAGAATATTGTCCTGGAAACGGATGAGGCAAAAAATCTTTCTGAGGTGGTCGTAAGAGGAAAAATGAAAGACCGATCTGAAGAGATCATTCGGAATGTGATAAGGAGTAAAGATGATATCCTTGCAGCAGCCGGCTCATATTCATGCAATGTTTATATAAAAGCTACACAGGAAGATTCAACACAGCGAAAAGTAAAAACGAAAAAGAAACAGGTTGATACGATTAGTGCTAATCTGAACGCCGATCTGCAACGGATGGCGATAGCAGAAATTTCTCTGCGTTATGATCATGAGAATGACAACCGTGTTAAGGAAGAAAGAACAGGAGTTGTAAAAAGAGGAAACCCGGAGGCGCTTTTTTATCTTTCATTAACTGAAGGGAATTTTAATTTATATAATAATCTCCTTAATTCAAGAGTATTATCAGATGTCCCGTTCTTATCGCCGATTAGTTACAGTGGGCTGGCTGCTTATAAGTATAAGGTTACTAATATAAAACGCCAGGATGGAAAAAAGATATATACCATCAGCGTAAAGCCAAGACAGTTAAGTAATGTAACTGTTGAAGGTGAGTTGACCATTCTTGATAGTGCCTGGGTAATTTTAAGTGCGCACTTCACATTACCCGATTATCATATTCCTGAATACGATCATTTTGAAATAGATCAGCAATACAGCCTTGTTGATAATAAAGCCTGGATGATCACCCGCCAGAAATTCTCTTACTATTCAAAGACCGGGAATGGGAAATTATCAGGAGAAACGATCGCTTCTTATAAAGATTTTGAGTTAAATAAAGAATTCCCAAAAAAATATTTTGGTACAGAACTTAGCTCCACTGCACAGGAAGCTTATGATCGTGATAGCAGTTTTTGGCAGCAAACAAGAACAGAACCACTGACCGCAAAAGAGATCCGGTTCATTCATTATAAGGACAGCATGTTTCGTGTTACCACCAGTCAACCATATCTCGATTCGATCGACAGGGTAACCAATAAAGTAACCTGGCCAAAGGTCCTGCTATTCGGACAAACCAAATTTAACCGTGAGAAAAAACGTTCATGGCATTTGCCACCGCTTATAGATGTCATTGACCCGTTTCGATTTGGTGGCGTAAGAATAAAAGCAAATGTTACTTATTATAAAACATTTCAATCTAAGAGATCAGTGTCAGTGTTTTCGAATATCAGTTATGGTATCAGGAACCAGGATGTGAATGGCAATATAAGCATCACTCATAAGTACAACCCTTTTAATGGCGCTTTTATTAATGTTTCAGCACAACGTGACTTTCAATATATTTTCCAGGGTGATGCATGGATCAATATGCTGAAGCGGGATAATTTTTATCTCAACCAGGCTATCGGCATCAATCATGGAATGGAAATAGCAAATGGCCTGGTATTATTTGTAAATGCAGATTATTCATTTCGTCGTTCTGTAGCAGACTACGAAACAACGCCAAAACTTGATACTGTTTTTGGCTATGTAAATGAGCCAGTTCCTTTCGAATCATACAATGCATTTTATGGAAAAGTCCGGTTGCAATACACACCACGGCAGCGTTTCATTCGTGAGCCAAGAGAAAAGATTATTCTTGGTTCCAAATGGCCCACTTTTTATGCAAGCTGGCGAAAAGGAATTCCGGGTGTATTAAAAAGTGTAGTGGATTTTGATTATCTCGAATTCGGTATGGAGCAGGAATTGAAATTAGGAGTAACAGGGGTTTCTAAATACAACATAAGATCTGGTAGTTTCTTTAATACAAGAGATCTCCGGATGGTTGATTATAAATTTCAGCGACGCGGCGATCCTTTTCTTTTCATGAATCCCGATGAAGCTTTTCAATCGCTTGATTCAACGTTCCCGGTATTTGAGCGTTTTTACCAGGCGCATTTTGTGCATGAATTCAATGGAGCTATCCTGAATAAAATTCCGTTGTTCAAAAAACTAGAGTTACGTGAGATAGCAGGGGGTGGTTTTTTAATTGCACCTGAAAGAAATTTGCGTTATGCAGAACTATTTACCGGTATTGAAAAAGTTTTCAAAATACCATTCAATCCCCTCTATAAATTCAAGTTG
>DATDCP010000325.1:0-3987 GCA_036524255.1 Chitinophagaceae bacterium | reverse complement strand
TGATAAGGAAGTAAGTGAGTTAAATAAAAAATGAGGATTGAGCTGCTGTTTCAGGCTTTCATACATCACCCTCGTCTTTTCTTTTTCCAGTAGTTGGGCCTTGCTTTTCAGTTGATATAATTGCTTTTGCTGACCGGTACGATTCCTGTATATCGCATAAAGAATACCTAGCACACCAAGTATAAGCAGTATCCTAAACACGATCGTTTTATAAAAAACTATTTTTAGTTTTACTATAACTTTTTTTGCCGGTATATTTTCCCAGTTGCTGTTGCTGGCGGATGCTTTATATAAAAAAGTATAATCACCACCCGGTACGTTCGTATAAACAGCCTTTGGATCCTGGGTGTAATGCCAGTCTTCTTCAAACCCCTCCAGTTTATAAGCAAACCACGTTTGAGAAGGATTTCGGTAATTCAACGCAACAAGAGTAAATGCAAATGAGTTTTCAAATGGCCTGAATCGTAAGACAGGATCGTCTTCTGATTCTTTTATATCATTATACTCCTTATCAAAAATGGAGTAACCCGAAATATAGAAATTGAAATTTGTTTTTTCTTCTTTGTAACTGGCCGGGTTGAAACGTATAAAACCATTATACGATGGCAGGACGATATCACCATTCGCAGCTTCAATACCTGCATGCTCAGGAAAACCTACAGAGGGCACCCCATCATTTAGCGTAAAAGTTGTAACCCGCTTACGATCGGGGTGCAACATTGCGAGACCTCCATTCACACCCATCCATACCCTATTGAGATCGTCAATAACAAGGGGTCCCGTCATATTCCCGGCCAATCCATTTTTATGATTAAATGAAATGAACCGGTTTCTTTCAACGTCAATTCCTGTGACCCCATTAAAACTTGTTGTCCATATCAGCCCGTCTTTGTCTTCTTTGATATCTACGACCTGGTTGCCGACTATCGTCTTGCTGGCGGTATCAGAAGCAACATATTGTTTTGTTTCACCTGTTCTTTTATCCAGCATAACGACTCCTTTCCGGGAAAAAGAGATCCATAACCTGTTTTTGCTGTCTTCAAGTACATAAGATGTAGGCGCAAATCCTTTATATTTTTTTAGTTGGGGGTGAACGCTGATATTATAAAATTTTTTTTCTGCTAACGAATACCAATACAATGCAGCCGAATCATTAGTGCAAAACCATAAATTGCCGCTCCTGTCTTTTGTGATCGAATTGTAAAAACTGGTGGGCAGGTTTTTTACATCCACAAACTCCATTTTTTTTGAAGTTTGATCATAGCGATTGACCCCGGAAGCGGTTCCTATCCAGATATTATTTTCATTATCACATAAAATAGAACGAACTACATTATTATAAATAACAGGATCTTTGTTTTCAACATTGCGCCAGATTGAATACGTATGGGTACCAATATCATATTTTGTTACACCATCATGATTGCCCATCCAGAGATTTCCATCTTTATCTTCTGTTATAGCTCTTCCCACCCTGCGCTCCCTTTCATCCAACCTGTCAGGGAATGGAAAGATCACATTAAAAAGATTCTGAGTGGGTTCAAAGAAATTAACCCCGGTAATGTCGCAGCCTAACCATATAATGCCCGTGTTATCCTGGAAAATGCCGCGATAACTATTTCCCGATGGTCCCGAAGGAAAATTGCTGGTATACAAATGCTTCGTAAAACTATCCGTGGCTGGTTGGTATTGCATCAAACCATCAACAGACGTGATCACCCATACCCTATCCTTATTATCAACCAACACTCCCATAACATTCAATGGTTGTGTGTTAAGCTCGGCGGATAAATACTTATCATAGATATTTAGTGTAGTAAGATCGGAACTAAGTTTAACTAATTTGATCCTACTGAATGTACTCATCCATATATTACCAGCCTGGTCTACATCTATTGAAATGATGGGCATATTGGCCATTGCAGGAATATAAACCTGTTGGATCCTGCCGGATCGCTGATCTATAATTACAAGCCCTTTATTTGTGCCAAGAAAAAGTTGGTTATTCTTAAGACAGATATCGTGTACCGCATTATTATATAGTGCTGAATGACCGGGATCGGCAGATCTCGCATAGTTATAAACTGCACCGCTTATAATATTATACCTGAACAAACCCCGCCGGGTACCAACAAAAAGTATGCTGTCATTTACACTGGTAATATTGGTGACAAAAATATTTCCGAATGGAGCTATTTTTTTAAAAGCCCCTGACACGAAATCGTACTGCATCAACCCGGTTTCGCTACCGATCCAAAACCTCCCTTTTGAATCAGAATGCAAATAGCGTGGCTGGCTTCCATAGGGAGATGTTGTGTCGCCAGGTATGTTTGTAAAATGTTTTACAGTTTTTCCATCGAACCGGTTAATAGCCCCCACACTGCCTAACCATATATAGCCAAATTTATCCTGGCCGATGCATCGTACAGTTCCATCATGCAGCCCATCCTGCAGATCTAGCTTATGAAAATTGAGTGAACTATGCTGTGCAGCAGTATTCGTGCTCAGCATGATCAAAAGAAAAAGATGAATAAAGAGTTTCAGCATTTGTACCGGAAGCTATACAAAACAACCCGCCGAAACAAGTTTAGGCCAGTGATATGCCAAAAATTGAATTGAAATGCACAAAAGACCAAACGAGATGCAGAAGGAGTAAAATGAAATTCATTTGATGATCGCTCATCGTATTTTTTCTATCCAAAAACGTTTCAAACATTTAAATTGAAAACATAGACATATCGATAAATGTATTTATCATATCGGCGTCTTAAACTTTTAATCAGCTTCATTCTTTTTCATTTTTGAGTTGTAAATCAAAAAAAACGAAAACAATCTTTTTACAAGCACTAAAAAAAATTAAAATGAAAAAGTTAACATTACTCTTCCCCGTTCTCTTCGCAGCATTTGTTATCAATGCACAAAACGTAGCAATTAATAATGATGGCAGCAGTGCAACAGCCAGCGCTATGCTGGATGTAAAAAGCACAACCAAAGGATTTATGATGCCACGTGTAACATCAGCACAACGTACTGCTATTTCATCACCTGTCCTTGGTTTATTGGTATTTGATACCGATACAAAAACTATCTGGGCATTCAATGGTATAGCATGGTCAAATCTTTCGTCAGCAGGTGGTGGCGGTTTTACATTACCTTATGAGAATAGTGCAGCAGTTGCAGGTTCTGCTTTTAAACTTACCAACAGCGGTAATGCCATTGAAGGTATCACATCCGGAGTATCATCAAGTGGCATAAGAGGTACTGCGACTGCAAATGGGTCAAATGGAGTAATGGGTTTTGGTGCAGCTTCCAACGGAGTTGGCGTAAGAGGAGAATCCAATACAGGAACAGGCATGATCGCCTACAGCACTTCGGGTACTGGTTTAAGTGCATCAAGCATTTCTGGTACTGGTATAAATGCTAGCAGTATTTCCGGTTTGGCTTTAAATGTAAATGGCAATTTAAAAATTGCCGGTGGCAATACAAACCCTGGTGAAGGAAAAATATTGACGAGTGATGCCAGTGGCAATGCAGTTTGGAAAGCAAACAGAATTGCATTCAGGGGATTTGACATAAATGAAAACTATCTGACTATACCATCACTTTCAATTCAGAAAATTTATTACGCTTATCAAAACTATGATTTAGGTAATAACTTTACCCCATATGAATTAAGTGGCCCCTCTCCAGCCAATGCAGCCACTTTTGTAGCTCCCCTGGATGGTATCTATCATTTTGACGCCTCGGTTGATCTGCGTTATGCCGAGGGTGATGTAGATGCATACGCGGAAATTCGGCTCCTGCTTGACAGGAACGGTGTTATTTCTGAATTAGCATCTGAAACTGGTAAAAAAGCCCGACCTTATGCTCTTCATGCTAATGACTATACATTTTATAATTTAAAAGTTGCAGGAGACTTCCTTTTATTTCCAGGTGACAAAGTGTACGTTGAGGTTGATCAAAGCAATATCGATCAGCTGACAGCAA
>DATDCP010000324.1:0-5311 GCA_036524255.1 Chitinophagaceae bacterium | reverse complement strand
GTTCATTGCCTCTTCAACATTCATATCAGTTAGGAAAACACGCAGCAGGTTCATGCGTTGCAGCACTTCTCTTTCTAACAACAGGTCATCACGACGGGTTGAAGATGAAACAAGATCAATTGCCGGGTAAATTCTCCTGTTTGACAATCTTCTTTCAAGCTGAAGCTCCATATTACCTGTTCCTTTGAATTCTTCAAAGATCACCTCATCCATTTTACTTCCTGTATCAACAAGTGCAGTTGCGATGATTGTAAGCGATCCACCAAATTCAATTTTACGAGCAGCACCAAAGAATTGTTTTGGTTTTTGCATTGCATTTGCTTCCACACCACCAGATAAAACTTTACCGGATGCAGGAGCCACAGTATTATGTGCACGGGCAAGACGAGTAATAGAATCAAGCAATATCACCACATCATGTCCGCATTCAACCAGGCGCTTTGCTTTTTGCAAAGCCATCGTAGAAACCTTAACGTGTTTCTCTGCAGGCTCATCAAATGTAGAAGCGATCACTTCTGCTTTTACACTGCGTTCCATATCGGTTACCTCTTCAGGTCTTTCGTCAACTAACACAACCATCAAATAACATTCAGGATGATTTTTTGCAATTGCATTTGCAACTGCTTTCAATAACATCGTCTTACCTGTTTTTGGTTGCGCCACTATCAATCCACGTTGTCCTTTACCAATAGGAGTAAACAGATCCATTATTCTTGTTGAATAATTATCTGCCCCATCAAACAAGTTTAATTTTTCAAATGGAAAAAGTGGCGTGAGATAGTCAAAAGGAACGCGGTCACGAACCTCTTCCGGTTTTTTATTATTGATCGTATCTACTTTCAATAACGCAAAATATTTTTCACCTTCTTTCGGAGGACGAACAGCTCCATAAACAGTATCACCTGTTTTTAAGCCAAACAATTTTATTTGCGAAGGAGAAACATATACATCATCCGGTGATGACAAATAATTATAATCAGACGAACGAAGGAAACCATAACCATCAGGCATCATTTCTAGTACACCTTCTGAAAGTATCACACCATCAAATTCAATATTAAAGACCTGGTCACGACGTGGAGGATAAAATTTCTGCTCTATGTTACGATCTATTGCAGGAGCATCTGTTCCAGGGGTGCCGGCAGGAATAGGATCAGAAACATTTCCAGAATCAGTAGCAGCAGGAGGTGCTTCTTCAGCAACATTGATCTCATTTATTTCTTCTTCAGCCGGTACATCAACACTTGGTTCATCTTTTTTACGACCACGTTTTAAAATTGGTTTCTCTTCTTTTTTCGCTGCGGGTTTTGGTCCGCCAACGCGGGAACTTTTTGCCATAGAATTATCATTATCGGGTTCTTCAACAAATGCCTCTTCCGTTGAAAGGCTGGTAGAGGTTTTAATAATACGTTTGCGTTTATTTTTATCTTCTCCATCACCAACTTTTTTTTCGCTGGCTTTTATTGCCTGCCCATCGAGGATCTTATAAACAAGGTCTTGTTTATTGAGTTTCTTCGCATTGGGGATCTTTAACTGCTCGGCAATATCCAGCAGTTCGGGAACGAGCATGTCGTTCAATTGTAGAATGTCATACATACAAAAAACTTGAGGTTAACCACATAATCTGAAACACTGAACTTAATTGATTGACCGGAATCATCCGTCCGGTAAAATTGATTAGCTAATTAATTTGAAATTTATATTGAAAGGAACCGAAGCAACGATGGACTGAATCTTGAGGACGTACTTTACTTAACGGTTTTTCCGCTACAATATTAGTGCAAAATCCCAAAAACACAAATTTTGATTATTGGCAGACTTTTGAATCACTGATTAGGCGACAGTTGCGACGCTCCGTTCATGGTTCTGTTCCCTGATGAAGCTTATCTTTGCCCCTCTTAAAAAATTACGATGTTTAACAAAAGAACGAGAATAAAGGAATTGCTTAATTCGGAACCGCAAGGCCAGGAAGTAACTGTAATGGGATGGGTTCGCACATTTAGAAATAACCAGTTTATCGCATTAAATGACGGTAGCACTAATAATAATCTGCAGGTAGTAGTTGCTTTAGGAAAATTTGACGAGGATCAATTGAAACGTATCACTACTTCTTCTTCATTAAAAATAACGGGCAATTTTGTGACTTCTTTGGGAAAGGGACAAAAGATGGATCTGAATGCTACCTCGATCGAGATACTTGGTGATTGTGATGCAGAAAAATATCCATTGCAACCTAAAAAGCACTCATTGGAATTTTTAAGGGAGATCGCACATTTGCGTTTTCGTACTAATACATTTGGCTCGGTGTTTCGTATTCGTCATGCATTGGCATTTGCTGTTCATAAGTTCTATAATGATAGAGGCTTTGTATATATGCATACGCCGATCGTTACCGGCAGTGATGCAGAAGGTGCAGGAGAAATGTTTAAAGTAACTACGTTGCCCTTTGATGAAGGGAAAAATAAGACCCCAAGAAATGACGACGGCACCATCAATTTCAAAGAAGATTTTTTTGGAAGAGCAACTAATCTTACGGTAAGCGGACAACTTGAAGGCGAACTAGCAGCAACCGCATTTGGTGAGATCTATACTTTCGGTCCAACATTTCGTGCAGAGAACAGCAATACGCCAAGACATCTTGCAGAATTCTGGATGATAGAACCCGAAATGGCCTTTTACGATCTTGAGGACAATATGAACCTTGCCGAAGAATTCATTAAGTATATTATCAAGCATGTGATCGATAACAACAAAGAAGATCTCGAATTTCTTGCACAGCGTTTAACAGAAGAAGAAAAACAATTACCACAAGACAAGAGAAGTGAAATGGGATTGATCGGGAAACTTGAATTTGTTCTCAACAATAATTTTGAACGAGTTACATATACTGAAGCGATAGAAATACTAAGAGAGAGCCCCTATAACAAGAAAAAGAAATTTCAGTTTCCTGTTACAGGATGGGGCATGGACCTGCAAAGTGAGCATGAAAGATATTTAGTGGAAAAACATTTTAAGAAACCAGTTATACTTTCTAATTATCCAAAAGAGATCAAGGCATTCTACATGCGGCAGAATGATGATGGAAAAACCGTAGCAGCGATGGATATACTTGCACCGGGCATTGGAGAAATCGTTGGTGGTTCACAAAGGGAAGAAAGACAAGAAAAGTTGGAACAACGAATGAAAGAAATGCATATCCCCATTGAGGAAATGTGGTGGTATCTTGATACAAGAAGATATGGCACCGTGCCACATGCGGGGTTTGGATTAGGTTTTGAAAGAATGGTTCAGTTTGTAACTGGCATGAGTAATATTCGTGATGTAATTGCGTTTCCAAGAACACCGGGTAATGCGGAGTTTTAATTAAATTACACTCACAAACTTTATGAATCGAATATTATTTTTTGCGTTTGCAATAGTTGTATTGGCATCTTGCCAAAAGGAAGTTGACGATCTTATTGGCAATAGTGGCGGAAGTGGCGGTGGTACTAATAATACGCCAACAGATTATCAACCAATATCGGCAAATTCAGAATGGGATTATTTATCGACAAACACTGGCCCTTCGCATGTTGTTGCACTTGGTACTGACACCACTATAAATAGCCTGCGTTATTATGAATTTAATACGACTACCAATGCCGGAACAGAGAGGGGCTACATAAGCAAAGTCAATGGCATTTATCGTACTTATGGGAATTTTGATCCTGCCGGCCAGGTTATTGAATTAATTTACCTGAAAGACGCTGCTATCGGTACTAATTGGACCAATACGATTTCAGTTAGTGGCTTTAGTAATTATCATAAATACACAGTTTCAAAAAGAGATATTCAGCATACAGTAGTTGGAAAAGCATATAATTCTGTAATAGAAGTCACGTATGATTTTTCAGTTGATGATCCCCTGGGAGGACCGGTAGTAAGTGTTGGCGGAGGGAAATATTATTATGCTAAAGGAGTGGGTCTTATTGAGGCTTATTTTGGGTTTAGCTTTTACGGTGTATCAACATCCGATACCACACGACTTCTAAATTATACTATTCGCTAAAATTTTTTTATAGAAAATCCATCCCGATAACTATCGGGATGGATTTTCCATTTACCATCAAACCGCCTTTATTCGTGCACACACATTACGGGAACATGAGATTGTGTGACGAGTTGTTTTGTACTGCTTTTTTTGAATAAGCCATCAAGTATTTTATGTTTCTTGGGTATCGTGATCAGGAGGTCAATATTGTTCTCTTCCGCAAATTCATTAATCCCATCTTCAATGTCAACATGATTAATAAAATGATAATTCGGATTGAGATCTTCCAGCAATGTGTGAAGCATCAGAGATTCTTCCGGCGTTCCAGGTTTAAAATGCCGGCTTTCATAGTCAACATTTAATACATGCAATTCCGCTCCGAATTCTTTAACCATGTTCTTAATAAAGTGTATCGGGGTACTCTCTACTACTTTGTCAAAATCACATGCAAATCCTATTTTCTTAATTCCGGTTCCATATTCTTTTCCCGGCGGTACAACTATGACCGGCCATTTGAGATGACGAATTGCTGTAAGAGTAGTACTGCCAAATAAAACCCTTTCAACGCCGCTAGTGCCTCTTGTTCCCATTATTACAGCAAATGGTTGAATGTGTTTACAAACATCTTCGAGTTCGTCAGATACATCACCCAGCCTCGCTTCTGCATAAATTTTAATTTTCCCTGACGTAATATGCGTCAGCGCATCTTTTATCTCTTGCAATTTTGCTTCACTGCTTTTTTTTAATTCTTCTACTGACACCATTACAACAGGAACATCCGTCATAGAAACCGGCACCTGGTAAACGTGCAGCAGCATTAGGCTGGCATTAATATTTACTGCCATATCAGCCGCAAAATTCATTGCATTTGTGGCGATTGGTGAAAAATCGGTTGGAACAATTATCGTTTTCATGATGATGATAATTAGTGAAATAAATGTAGCACAAGAACCACGCCATGGCAATGACCTTCCTCAGTAAAGCACCTGATTGATATTTATGGAAACACTGATTCACAGCATCTAAAAGAAAACAGTATTTATGGCACAAATTGAAAATACCGTCAATGTGCGGAAGGGAAGATCTTTTTCTCATAAAAAGAAACACATTCTAAAAATTGATATGACGCCAATGGTAGATCTTGGTTTTTTATTGATCACGTTTTTTGTTTTTGCAACGACGATGTCAATACCAAAAGCAACTGATCTGTTTATGCCCAAAGATGACTTCACCCATCCACAACCATTACCCAATAGCCTTGCATTAAGTTTGTTATTGAGT
>DATDCP010000323.1:0-3242 GCA_036524255.1 Chitinophagaceae bacterium | reverse complement strand
GAAGGATCCTGTTTCTGATGTATTCAGTGTTTTAGAATAGGTAGCTGTGTACGACAATCCTTTTACCCAAGGCACTTTAATTGTAGCATAACCAATTCCATTCAGGTTACCCGTTCTATTGTAGGCTTCATTTGCCATCATCGAAAACGGATTTACAAAAGAAGTGGTTGTTTGCGGGAACATATTATAACTTCCATCAGCATTGTATACATCAGCATAAGGGCTAAACAAGTAAGAACTGCTGCTATTACTCGCAACTCCATACATGCGTGAATCCGGATAACTCCTGTTGCTATAGAAAGATCTTACTCCAATAGTCATCCAGTTGGTGACCTTCGATTCAAGGTTCAGCCTTATTGAATAATGTTTAAAGCGGTCATAAAGAATTACACCTTTTTGATCTGTATAGTTTCCTGAAAGGAAATAACTCATCTTATCAGTACGTTGAGAAACACTCAGTGAAGTATTGAAGTTATAGCCTGTTTGATTGAAAAGACTATAAGGATCTTCCAAAGTGGGCTTATGATCAGGTGTTGCATTATAATTTACCTTTTCATTTGTTTGCAGGTAATTGTGAGTTTGATCCATAGGAACAACGGTACCGTTATCATTCAGGATATCATTCAAACGTTGCATGTATCCCTGCGCACCATATACTTCTAATGGTTTCAGTTGGCTGATGCTTCCATAACTTGTACGCAATTCAAACTTAGGTTTGCCATTCACACTTGTTCCCTTTTTTGATTCGATCAGGATAACACCATTAGCGGAACGTGAACCGAATACAGCGGCTGCACTTGCATCTTTAAGAACGGTTACGCTTTCAACATCAGAGGGAGAAATATCAGCAAGCGAACCACTGAAGATCACCCCGTCCAAAACGATCAAAGGTGAGGTGGATGCTGCAATGGTATTGGTACCCCTGATGGTAACACCAGGTACACCACCCGCTGTATTGGCTTCGCCAACATTCAAACCTGCCACGGTACCCTTTAATGTTTCCATGATGTTATTCACGGTAACATTTTCATAGGTCTTAAGGTCTGCCTTCACCACTGCGCCGGTTACTGCTTGTTTTTTCTGAGTACCATAACCCACCACAACAACTTCCTCCTGTTCAACAGCAACGGGCTTAAGAGATATATTGAACTCTTGTTGATTTCCAATTTTTACTTCCTGTGGTTCCATACCAACATAAGAAAATTGCAAAATCTTAGCGCCTCCAGTGATGTCGATACTGAATTCGCCATTTTCATTTGTAGCTACTCCTTTAGTGCTACCTTTTACTGTAACTGAAACACCTTGCAAAGGCTTACCAGCTTCATCAGTTACTTTTCCGCGAACACTTTGTTTTTGTGTTTGCGAAACTTCTTGCGCATAGGTTTTATTAGCTGTCATACATGACAGAGCCAGTGCAAGAACAGTAAAACACAAAACCCATCGATTCTGTGTTAAGAATCGCCCCTGGCGAATTCGGAAAACATCTAGTCTCATAATGTTGCTTGTTTTTAATTTAAAAATTTTAATAGCAGGTAAACCCTGTCTTTTTATTTCCTCAATTGATTTTTATTTTATTTAAATCTGTTTCTTTTTGCTTTAGTAAAAAATCGATCATGTCCAAATGAATTATTGCTCCTGCATGACTTGCATCGTGTTTTAAAGTCTCCTTAAAATAATTTGCTGATGCTGTGTAATTCTTTAAACCTAATTCGCCTAATCCTTTTAAATAGCGGCAATGATTTTTATTCTTCTCATTTAAGTCTGTATCAAATACCAAAAGATCTGGAAGTGAAACAGCGAAATAGTCGATCCTGATCTGATCATTGAAGTGCTGATCTGCAAATTCAACCAGGCGATGAAATATCTTTTCTGCTTTTTTCGGATGACCCAACTTTAACCAAGCCAACCCCTGGTATATAATTTTATCTGGCTGCGGATCATTATAGAAAATTGCTTGTACCGGCTCACTGATCCCTTCAGTTGCTTGTTTAAATTTTTCGATTGCCTGCTCATTCATTCCCATTGCTTCATAAACACAACCTTGCAAATAATGAATATCATTTTCCTGTGTTCCAAGTAATTTTCCTTCGCCTAAATTTTCGGGGTATTCTTCTGCAGCTTCCAGTAAACGGACCGCCGTGTCAAATTGGTTTTCCTGGATAGCTTTTTTGGCAAGCTCTAAATGGCATACTAAATACTGGCGAACAACTTTTCCTTCCCCACCTTCCCATGGATGAAAAATTCTTTTCTCCAGCATTATCATTGCAGTCTTGTAATTACCCAGGCTATTTTCAAGGGAAATTTTTTCCAGGTATAGATCGTCTCTCTGCACAACAAGTGTGTGATGCTCGTTTAATATTTCTACTCTTTTTTTAATAGGGTAATTCAGTCTTTTATATAACTGATCTAACTCCATCAAAACCCTTGCATCATTTTTATCCAGGGAAAATGCAAGATCAAGAGCTTTAAGAGCTTTACCTGGTTGTTGTTCTTTATTAAAATATAGCAAAGAAAGATTCCGGTGCGCCGTAGCAAAAGATGGATTGATAGCTATACTTTTTTCAAAAACATTTATCGCTTCAGCATATTGACGCAACCCAAACCATAAATTTCCAAGATAGTAGAACGCTTTATCATCTGCCGGGTTAGCAGCTATAGCATATTGCAATACTTTGATCTCTTCCAATTTATTAGGGAAGCAATAATCTGATTTGCAGTTATAAGCCTTTTGTGCAAATGTTTTTGCTGCTTGTTCATCGCCATTCTTTGCTGCAAAATAACTCATGGCATAGAATGCAATAGGGTACGGATCATCGTTTCCATTTATATATAATTGTAATAATTCGATTGCCTCTGTAAAACATCCTGCATTGCCATAATCAAATGCATACTCCAAATAATTATTCGGAGCATTTCGCATCAATGATTGAAGATTTTTTAACGTCTCATCTGACTTAGAATTTTCACCAGTTTGCTTCAATAACAAATACATTTCAAAAATGCAGGTGAAGTTGAAAGGATCAATTTCCAGTGAGTCCTTTATACAATCAAAAGCAGCGGTGTAGTTCTTTAATTTTCTAAGTGTGATTGTTTTTAAATGTCTTGCAGAGTGACTGTGATAGTTTCTGATCAATGATTTTTCAATCAATACAAATGCCTCAGAAAAATTATTGTTTGATATATCAATCTTTGCTAATTGAAGGAACCCGTTATGCTGCCATGAATCGTTCCACGTAGCTTTA
>DATDCP010000322.1:0-14633 GCA_036524255.1 Chitinophagaceae bacterium | reverse complement strand
AATATTCCACCTAAAAATTTAAACTATGTCACCTGATTCTATTTTTCAAACCTGTAGCACTATTGCGATGGCGGGCTGGATAGTCTTGCTTATTCTTAGTCCTTTCTGGAGTAGTTTTGATAAGTTTCTTATTGGTATTATCATTACATTATTTGCTATTGTTTATGCATGGCTTATTTTCCAGGTATTCAGCCCAGGAGATTTTGAAAAATTTGGTTCATTGAATGGTGTGATGGAATTATTTACTGATAAAACTGCTGTTACTGCTGGTTGGGTACATTATCTCGCTTTTGATCTGCTTACAGGTATTTGGATAAAAAAGAATGCACAGAAATACAATATTCATCATTTGATCTTAGTCCCCTGTCTCTTGCTTACTTTCATGCTTGGGCCTATTGGATTGTTATTATACCTTTTGGTGAGATTGATAAAAACAAAACAATACTTTACTACTAATTATTAAATTATTTATATGAATTTCTTCATTGAATTAAAAAGAAGAAATGCATTGTTGTTCTGGTTTGGTTTATTCAACCTTGCCGTGGCTATTGTTTGTCTTATTCTAATGCCATTTGAAAAGACTCAAATTCTCGGGGTGAACAGGTGGTTAAAGCCTTTTAAATTTTATTCTTCTGTTGGGATCATGATACTTACAATGGGTTGGCTACTATATTATCTCAATAACCCTAAAAAAATAAAGCTCTTTTCATGGCTGATGGTCCTCACTATGTTTTTTGAAAATGGATTGATCATCGCTCAGGCAATTAGAAAGACCAGCTCGCATTTCAACGCAACATCAGCGTTGAATGGTATTGTATTTAACTTAATGGGAATGTTGATCGCGATATTTACAATTACTGTCATATTTGTTTGCATCTCTTTTTTTAAGCAAAAACAATTTTCAATTCCCGATGCTTATGTGTGGGGTATTCGTCTTGGTTTGTTGTTTTTTATTATTTTTTCTCTCGAGGGGGGGCTAATGGTGGGCTTATTAAAGCATACGGTTGGTGGCCTCGATGGCGGACCGGGCTTACCATTAGTAAATTGGAGCACAGAATATGGCGATCTTCGTATTGCACACTTTATCGGCATACATTCATTACAAGTCCTGCCATTGGTTGGAAATTATTTTTCAAAAACAAAAAGACAAACCATAATCTTTTCAGTCGTATATTTTCTTCTTGCTTCGATATTATTTTTACAAGCAATGAAAGGGATACCTTTGTTTTTTTAATTTCTCAATATGCAAAAAATATTATTTATCGGTGCATCGGGTATGTTGGGTAAACCGGTGACCCTGGAATTATTAAGAGCTGGTTTTAAACTTACCTTATTAGCAAGAGATGTTGAAAAAATGGAAAAGCTTTTTCCAAATACACCTGTGGTAAAAGGTGATGTGTTTGATATTGCTTCATTGGAAGCGGCCATGTCAGGACAAGAGATCGTTTACTTAAATCTTTCTGTGGCACAATCATCAAAGAAAAATGAACCGCAACCGGAAAGAGAAGGAATAAATAATATTATCGAAGCGGCTAAAAAGACAAACATAAAACGCCTCGTCTATCTTTCTTCGCTGATAAAAAATTATCAGGGAATGAATGGTTTTAAATGGTGGTCATTTGAAGTGAAGCAGGCAGCTGTAGATGCAATAAAAAAGTCTGGCTTAAACTACAGTATTTTTTATGCTTCGACATTTATGGAAACACTTGACAGTCAAATGTTACAGGGTACCCGACTAATGCTTGCAGGAAAATCAGTGGCGCCAATGTGGTTTATCGCTGGTAAAGATTATGGTGTACAGGTGGCATGGGCATTAAAAAAAGCTGGTGACAGTAACCAGGAGTATAATATACAGGGATTGGAACCATTTACTTTTAGTGAAGCAGCAAAGGTTTTTATTCAGAATGTTAAGTCGCCAATAAAAATTATGAAAGCGCCATTGGCGCCACTAAAGTATCTCGGCGTTTTTAACCAGCGAATGAATTATACTTATCATATTTGTGAAGCGTTGAATAGATATCCGGAAAAATTTGAAAGTCAAAATACATGGGATGAACTTGGTAAACCCTCTACAACATTGTCAGAATATGTAGCTTCTTTAAAAATTTAGAATTAAACATGATAAAATCACTATTAGTTTTTCTTGTTCTTTGTCTTAGCGTTAACCTATCCGCTCAAAAATCGAAAGAACAGTTCTTGATCATCGGAACTTATACTTCGGGTACAAACGATGGGATCTATGTTTATAAATTTAATACAGAGACAGGCGAGAATAGCTTTGTAAGTTCTGTAAAAACTTCAAATCCCTCCTATCTCGCCATTTCGCCCAATCAGAAATATGTGTATGCTGTAAATGAGAATGCGGACAGCACCAGGTTCACAATTACTGGCCATGTTGCTGCATTTTCATTTGACAAGACTACCGGAAAACTCAATTTTATAAACAAACAAGAATCCGGCGGTAAGCATCCCTGTTATGTTTCGATAGACAAGACCGGGAAATGGGTGATCGTTGGAAATTATAGTAGTGGTTCCCTTGCAGTGTTACCAGTAAGATCAAATGGTAGTCTTGATTCAGCAGTACAGGTAATGCAGCATGAAGGCAGCAGTGTGAATTCAGAGAGACAGGAAGGTCCGCATGTGCATGCAACAGTTTTAAATAGGAACAATAAAACATTATATGTTCCCGATCTCGGATTGGATGAAGTGAAATTGTACAATTTGGATAATAAAACCGGTAAGCTGAAAGAATTCGTTCCGCCATTTATAGCCACAGAACCCGGCGCCGGCCCACGCCACATAGATATTCATTCAAATGGAAAATATGCGTACCTGATGGAAGAACTTACTGGTTCGGTATCGGTTTATGAAATAGAAAAGAATGGTTATTTAAGTTTAATACAAAATATTTCAGGATTGCCAAGAGATTTCGATGGCGCTATCGGCAGCGCCGATATTCATGTTTCCCCCGATGGAAAGTTTTTGTATTGTTCAAATCGTGGCGAAAGTAATACGATCGGAATTTTTAGTATTAATAAAAATAATGGGCAATTGGAGTGGATAGATCATCAGTCAACGCTGGGAAAAACGCCCCGTAATTTTAATTTCGATCCTACAGGTAATTTTTTATTGGTAGCAAATCAAAACAGTGATGAGATAGTGATCTTTAAAAGAGATAAAGAAACTGGTTTGCTTACTGATACGAAGAAAAAGATCAGAGTTTCAAAACCTGTGTGTTTAAAATGGCTGGCTGTTGAATAATTTTTTTCTCCTGACCTGAAGGCAAGACAATTCAAAACAAATTCATTTTGGAAATCACAAAGCATCACATAGAAGAGGCTCATGAAAGAATAAAGCCTTTTATTCATAAAACCCCTGTACTTACTTCAAAAACCCTTGATCAAATTTCCGGAGCAGACATATTTTTTAAGTGTGAGAATTTTCAAAAGATCGGTGCCTTCAAGATCCGCGGTGGCATGAATGCTGTTTTATCCTTGCCCGATGAAAAGGGAAAAAAAGGAATTGCTACTCATTCATCAGGCAATCATGCACAGGCAATTGCTTACGCGGCAAGAGAAGTTGGTGTAAAAGCCTTTATTGTAATGCCTGATAATTCTCCCAAAGTAAAAGTGGACGCCGTAAAGGGTTATGGGGCTGAGATATTTTTTTGTGAACCAAATCAACAAGCAAGAGAAAAAACCTTGCAGGATGTAGTTGATAAAACCGGTGCAGAGTTTATTCATCCATATAATAATTACGAAGTAATAACCGGACAGGCAACATGTGCCAAAGAATTGATCGAAGAAATTCCTTCTTTGGATTTTATTCTTGCTCCAGTTGGCGGCGGTGGATTATTGAGTGGAACTTTATTAAGTACTCATTACTTCTCTCCTTCTACAATTGTTTATGCTGGCGAACCTGAAGGTGCCGCCGATGCAATACTTTCTATAAAAAATGGGAAGATCGAAAAAGCTCCTTTTGTAAAAACCATCGCAGATGGTTTGCTGACTACACTTGGGGATAAAACTTTCCCGATCATTAAGCAATACGTAAAGGATATTTTGACGGTAAGCGATGAAGAGATCATCGCTGCCATGCGACTTGTTTATGAAAGAATGAAGCTTGTCATTGAACCGAGTGGCGCCGTGACACTTGCGGTGTTATTAAAAAATAAAGATTTGTTTAAAGGAAAAAAAGCGGGTGTGATTTTTAGTGGAGGGAATGTTGAATTGAAAAAGTTGGGGGAATGGTTTTGATGTCATAGTGATGTTGCTTTCAACGTGAATGTAAAAACGGGCAATTATCGAATGATGAAAATAAACTTTGTTGTATTAACCCTTGTTTTGATTGGGCCTTTTGTTCTTTGGGCGCAGAAAGACGAAACCCGGTTTATAAAAGAGTCAAAGGAAAACTTTTATTCATTTGAGAATATTCACTATTTCAGCGGTCCTAAATTGCCTTTCAAAAAAATCATTGTTGTTGATAAGAGATTTGATACAACTAAAACAGGATATACCCATGACAATATCAGTAATCAATATTCGAAAATAATTCTTCAAAAAAGCTGGTCTGAAATTTTGAATGAGTATTTCAGATATAACCTGGATACCAATTCACATCAAACTCTTTTTATTGTTATACAAACATTTTGGATGCAAAATGGAACACTTGCAGAAGTTCAGAGAGCAAAAAAAGTCAATGAAGTTTACAAGCAGGCTAAAGACCGTGGAGGATCATGCACGGCAGAGTTAGATGTCTTTGTACAATCAGATTCCAGCTTCCAGGCCTTGTTTAAAATTGATACTACTTTTCTTAGTCTCAGTAATTACAACAGGAATAGACTTGATAATTTCTTTTTTTTGCCATTCGATTCGATCGCAACAAAAATAAACTCGCTTTCAGTCCCCCAAAATATTTTGAATAAAAGAAAACTTAAATTGGATGAAATAAACAATGTTTATAATAATCGGTTCAAAATGCCTGTTTTAAAACAAATAACTCCGGAGAAGGGGGTCTTTTTAAGTTTTCATGACTTCAAAGAAAACAGGCCCAACTTCACTCAATTCGGTCTTAAAAAGGGTGATTTGAGTGATGAGGTTTATATTCTCAATAATGGGAAAGAAGAAATAATAGAAAAATATTGGGGGTTCTTTGATGGCTCTGGTCTTTATATTCGTTTGGGCGCAAATGCTTTCAGGGCCGTTCGACAACAAAACACTTTTGAATTAGTAGGCTTCCAACATATAAATCTCTATCGTAATTATCAAACTGGAACCATAGTGACAAGTAAGTCCAGGAAAATATTCCAGGTTAATATGAGAACAGGTAGACTTCATTAATGGGTAATTGATAATCCTGAACCTGGCAAATAAATCCTCATCCGTTTTTCAACAACAAATCCTTGTAAAAAATAATAAGTGTTCTATTTTGTATTCGGATGTTTACATTCTTCCCAATAAGCAACTATCAGTTTAATTGTTTCTTTTAGCTCACCATATGTATTCTTTTTTTGAAAAAAACCCTGTACTGTCATTTTTGTATATGCTTCATCAACGGTTTTTTGATCAGCTGAAGTAGAGCAGAAAACAAATGGGATACTTTTTTTTCTTAGCTCTTTGTTTTCATCGATTTGACGTTTACATTCAATTCCGTGTAAGCCCGGTAAATTCACATCGCAAAAAATAATAAATGGCTGTTCAGAAGTTGTTTTCAAATAAGAAAAGGCTTCGTCACAATCTTTAAACCATACTACCGGGTTAAATACTTTCAGGTCTTTCAAAATATCCTGGAAAACATCTTTATCATCCGGATCGTCTTCAATAAGAATTATTGGCCCATGCTTCATACATCACAATTTTTTTAAAGATATAGAAATGAGAAATATTTGAAAAAGAATAATCTTAACGGCAAAACATTAAATCGTCAGCCTTCTTTCTTTCCATTGAATTGTTCATTTATGATGTCATTTTGAGACCTTGCTTTCTATCCATCTATTAATTTTTGTTTCTAAGATAATAAGAGGTAAACATCCGTCTTTTAAAACTTCATCGTGGAATTCCTTAATGTCAAACTTCTTCCCCAGTTTCTTTCTTGCTCTTTCACGCAGTTCAATAATTTTTAACTCACCTATTTTATAGCTTACTGCCTGCCCTGCTGTTACCATATAACGTTCTATTCGTTGCTCAGCTTCAACAGATGATACAGGTTGGTTCTCCAACACATAAGCGATGGCTTTTTCACGGCTCCATCCTTTGTAATGGATTCCTGCATCTACCACTAATCGAACAGCCCGTTCAATTTCGCCATTTAGTCTGCCTAAATATTGGTAGGGGTCTGTGTACATACCTAATTCATTGCCCAAACTTTCTGCATACAAAGCCCATCCTTCTCCAAAAGCACTTGTCCAATATATTTTTCTGAATTCCGGAATATCGGCTTCCTGTTGAATAGCTACCTGGTAGTGATGCCCGGGAATAGCTTCGTGTAGAAATAGATCTTCCATGGAGAAATAATTGTATTGAGCCGGATCATGAATTACTTCATAAAAAATACCCGGCCTTTTTCCATCTCTTGATGGCTGCATGTATTGAGCATTAGCACCGGCAGCCCGAAACTTTTCGGTAGCCCTTACTTCAAACTTTGCTTTTGGTATTAAATTAAAAAGACGGTTAAGCTGCTGCGACATTCTATCAAGAAAACTTCTATATCTGTCCAATACTTCCTCTTCGGTTTTAAATGGAAAGAATTTAGGATCAGTTTTTACATATTCAAAAAAAGATTTCAAATCACCTTTAAAGCCAACCTGTGTTTTTACAGAATCCATTTCTTTGCGAATACGGGCAACTTCACTAAGTCCTAAATTGAAAATTTGTTCGGCCGTAATAGTAGTGGTAGTATAATGCTTTAACCATAACTCATATTCTTTCTTGCCCTTATCATTATCTAATAAGCCCGATGTTTTTCTTGCTTTTGGAATATAATCAATAACAATAAAATCATGCAATTTTTTATAAGCTGGTTTTATAATGTTTTCAATGGCAGCCGAGTAATCTTTTTTTAATTGAATCGTTGCTACACTATCTAAGCCGTTTGGTAGTTTTAGTAAAGGTTTATAAAAAACATTCTCCTGTACGGAACCTTCAAATAATGGTTTTAATTGTGGCGGCACTTTTTCCATTGCTGCCTTTGGGTTTGTATTATTTTGCTCAACACCCTTTCTCATATTAGCAATGGCCTGGTCCACCCAGGTTTGGAAGCCTTTCATGCGGCTAATAAAATCTCTATAATCTTTTTCGGTATTGAAAGGAATAAAGCCAGCTCCCGAACCTAAGGTAGCAAACCGTGTTGGAAAACTAAATACGAATTGGTCAACAGGCCTGTAAAATCCCAATGAACTGTTTAGTCTTTCGTTTTCGGATTTCAGTTTGTAGGTAAGCACATCAATGCTTAATAACTCCGAGGCTGTTAAGCCTGTTTTGTTTATGGCACCTAATTGGGTGAGATATTTTTGATTTAGCGCTTTTGCTTTTTTTATATACTCCCCGCTGATGGTGATTTCAATTTGGCTATTATAATCGTTGATACCTGCTTGTGTTCCTTCCAATGGATTTAAAGCATAATATTCCTTTGAATACTGTTCTAATAATGGTCCAAGTTGAGACGGCGGAGTTGACCTGAATGAAGATTGGGAAAAACTTGTCAGTAAAGCTAAGGTTGTGATTAATATTGTTCTTTTCATTTCTTATTATTCTTTGCTAGTGATGGCAAGTTTGCTTGTCAGTGTCTCGTCTTAGGGCTGCCGAACGAAGAACTAAAGTACAAAACATATTCTGTTGCTTAATAGTAAAAGTCAAGCTGGGACAAAAAGCTGAACAGCGTTACTGCTGTTGAACGACGCCTTGCGTCGCACCCCAATAGCACAAATGCGTTTGTTACCTGCAGTAGTTTCCATTTAGAGACTTGCAAATTTTTCCTGTCTGATGGAAAGCATTATTTCAAGTTCTTCTTTCCAAAATCCTCTTTCTGTCAGCGCTCTGTTGTCAACCGAATACATTTTACTTTTTAGTTTCTCAAATTGATCGTCCGTAAAATTGAAGATTTGTAAATTGTCGTCAGGGTCCTTGTCTTGCAAAACTTCTACTTCAAAGTCACGATACATAATTAAAAAGTCTGCCAATGCCTCTATTGAACGGTTGAATACATGGAACTAAATCCATCTTCGTGATCAAGTTCAACGACTTTGTCATTTTCTTCTGTGTCAATTGCAATAGCATCTCCGTCACGACAAGAGCCAATAACAACGTATTTGTCAAACTTTGGTTTGTCTTCCTCAAAGTCATACTGTTCTGTCAGCTTATTAATACCATAAACAATATCGTCTGTGTCATTTGCGAATGAAAGATTAGGCTCGCAATAAACAGGGAATCCTGCAATGTTCAGAAAGTCAAATGTTGCCTTTGATAAATTAAATCGGTCAAGTCGTGACTTGCTTAGTGGCGAAAGTGGTTCGTGAGTATTTGTAGTGATTTATCGGTTGTTGGTGCAATTTACTATTCTGAATTATTCTTAAAATTGAACACCAACAACGACGTAAATGTTGAGTTGAAGAAATTGGGAGAATGGTTTTGAGATAACGAGCAGGGCTTTGCGTTAGCGGGGTACTATTTATTACCATTATACATTTCAGGAGTCGTTTTAGAAAAGTATATAGTATCTTCTGTTTGTGAGATAAAATACTTAGGGATTATTTTAGAGTAAAGCTTATATTTTCCATCTGCATTTACTCCATATCCGAATCCACAATTTTCTTTGTCTGAAATTGTTTTTATTTCTGCCTTACTCTTTTCAAAAGAGAAAATCAAAGAACAGTTCGTGTTTGAGACGCTGTCAATTTCGGTATACTGCCAATAACCCTTGTGTGGTTGAAAGTATGCTTGACCATATTTTTGTCCCATGTTAAAGCTAGGCGCCCCTCTGTTGATGTCAAGATAGAAGAAAAACGTAAGGTCTTCTTTGGGATAGATAGTAAGCCATCCTGAAGGTTTGTTATTTGTATTAGAGCCGAAATAGTATGTTCCCCCAAGATTAGGACCTTCATTTGTTTGAGTGTCATTAAAGAATAAGAGCAGTAGATATAACATTTTAAGGTTCATGCACTAAAAATATAGAGTTGTTGTCAACATATAAATTTATTCCGTTATAATATTGAATTCAAAAAATACCTTTGAAAATTAATGAGTTAATCCTATGCTTTATATTGTAATGGTATCAATGACATTTTGATTATTGGCTATTCTTTATCTTAGGCAATCTCGATTTCGCTTTATTAAACACATTCCTCCCCTTATCAATCCCGCTTCTTAACTTCTTTTGTTCTTCTTCGGGAAGATGAATAAAATCCTGGCATTCTTTGCTGCATGTGTTTTCATATTTCTTTTTGCATTCATCACATTGTATGAATAAAAGATGGCAGGCATCGTTCACACAATTCACATGTGTGTCGGCTGGCTTGCCACATTGATGACATTGCGAAATAATTTCTTCGGTTACCCTCTCCCCCAACCTTTGATCAAACACAAAATTCTTGCCGTGAAATTTTATATCAAGCTGTTTTTCTTTTGCCTCATTCACATAATTAATAATACCACCTTCCAAATGAAAAACATTTTTAAACCCACTATGCTTCATGTAAGCTGATGCTTTTTCACAACGGATGCCACCGGTGCAATACATGATGATATTTTTTTCTTTATTTTCTTTCATCATGGCAACAGCCATCGGTAATTGTTCCCGAAAGGTATCGGAAGGAATTTCGATCGCATTTTCAAAATGTCCAACTTCAAACTCATAATGATTCCGCATGTCGATCACGATCGTATCGGGGTCGTTGGTCAGTTTATTAAATTGTTCTGCATTTACATAACGTCCTCTGTTTGCCATATCAAAAGCAGGGTCATTGATGCCATCAGCAACAATTTTATTACGAACTTTTATATCCAGTACATAAAAACTTTTTCCGTCATCATCAACAGCAACATTAAGACGAAGGTTGTTTAATGGTTTAATTGAATAAAGATAGGATCTGAATATTTCAAGATTTGCAGTAGGCAAACTGATCTGTGCATTGATCCCTTCGGAAGCAATATAAATTCTACCCAATACTCCGAACTCTTTCAATTGACGATAAAGATCATTCCTGAATTGTGCAGGATCTTCAATTTTAAAATAGCAATAAAACGAAATGGTAATGCGTGGTGTGGGATCGTTCTTAATGAGTTCTTTCAGCTCCTTACGGGAGATACGATTGTGTAATGCTGCCATGTGTTTGAAATTTGATCCCGAATTATCGGGAAATTTTAAAATTGGACAGTTGCAGGCTGAACCAAATTTCACTTTAGAAACCCAATTGTCTCGCCTGAGGCGAGAGGCAAAATTCTAAAGCGCAGCAAAGATAAGGAGAGTAGTTTGAGGTTTGATGTTTAAGGTTCGGGGTTGATCAACATCAAACTTCAAACCTCGAACTATAAACAATTTAATCATCATTACTCCGGCGACCTATCCCAAAGCGTTTCGAAAAGCCGATCTTGAAATCATTCGAAAACTTTTTAGCGTCTTTGCGGGCCCAGTAATATTCAACACGCAAATTTTTAAGGATGTTTTCAAGGCCGACAAAATATTCAAGATAGTTTGTTTTTTCATAGTGGAATGTATTGAGACCAGCTACCAGGTACCAGTTTAATTTTCTAAAACCGGGAATTTTGTTAGTAAGAAATCCATTGAAATGATGTTCAATATGAGCCAGGACATAAAATTTGGAAATATTGCTAAACTCATAGATGGGCAAAAGTTGAAAGCTGTTAAGATATTCTGTGGCGATATGCGAAATATTACCATTGAAATGCTGGTAATCCGGGATCTGCGTTAGTTCGTTATGAATAAAACCTCCCATTCCTACCCTGTAATTAAACAGCCCGGCGAGTTTGAAGCGAACAGCATCAGTTATTGCAAAACGCCATCTGCTATAATTCACATCGCTTCCAAAGACCTCATCGAATGTGCGGGTATAACCTAAGATCAAAGTAGGCCACTTAGAACCAATATTAATTTTTTGATCTGGTAATTCAATATACCGGGCTCCTGGTTGCCAGGTAAGTCCGAAATTCAAAGCAAGGGCTTGGTGCGGTTTAATATTTTCGCTGGAAAGTTCTGTCGGATAGTTTGGTGTAAATTCTTTCTTTTCGTCTTTGACAAAAGAATAATCGGTTGAGTTATCCAGGGGCATTCTGCTTTGGTATTCAAAACCGGCGCTCCATGTAAAACCTTCTCCGATCCCTTTTACATATGATGCACGGAGATACCATGCTTCATAAAGCTTCATTAGGTTTTTTCCACCTAACAAAGCTGCAAAAGTAGTACTCCTTGGACCTATGGGACTGGCATTATTAAACTGGAAAACTCTCTTGCCTCCGGAAAGATTAATAGAAGTAACATATTTTTTTCCGAAAGTGTAAGAAGTGCTTAGCCATGCATTAAAATGCCTGTTAGTAAATCCATATCGAATTGTTGGAGATATGCGGATGGATCTTCTGCCAATAGTAGAGTCAAGCTTTTTTGTATAAGTAGCCGAAAGATTGAGGGTTAATCCTTCCACGATATTATAATTTATCTGGTCAGTAATCGGCCGGAAATAATACGATGCATTCTTTTTTTCTTTATTAACTGTTTGCCCGGAAAGCAAAATGCCCATTATTTTCAGCTTATTGTTAACCCGGTCCATAGAATCAAGGTAAGCAGGGTTTTTGCTTAATTGTTCAATGCTATCTTTTTTGCGGTAATCCATTGTTTCTTCATCAAGCAGCTTCAGAGGCCGTGCATCGTCCCAATACGTGGGAGTTTTCCTGTTGGAGCTGTCAGTGTACTTTAAAACAGTATTGTCAAAATAGTTCTTTTTGAAAACCGGGTTTGGATCAAATTTGGAATAAACATTAACAAAACTTCCGTGAACATCTATTCCGAGGATTTTTATAGAAGGATAAATGACCTGGTTATGCAAAACCCATAAGCTATCACTATAAGGAACATATAATTGTTCCAGGACCAAGGTATCCAGGAATTCCATTTGATTAACTTTTCTCAATTCCAATTTCAATGAATGGATGCGCCATTCATTTTCCACAATGTTTATATATCCGGAAAATAAAGGCTCGTATTTTCTCTTGGGCGTTACCAGTATCTTGCTTATTTGTTTTCCATCTTCAAAAAAGACGCCTACATATTTGTATTTATAATAATTGGTCGCATTATCAGAGATAGGTGAAATAAATCCACGGGGATTAAGACTGGTACCGATCTGCACATTATTATCATACATAGAATAAAACTGTGGTGCAGCCAGCCCATAGCTATCACTGTTGCCACTTACCTTGGATGAATGAACTTCTATTTTTCTGTCGTTTGGTTTACGTACTGAGTAGGTGGAAATTGTTTCTGAGAGATAGATGATCTTGTTTTTACTTGTATCACCGTCATTAAAATCGACTTTTTGGCCAAAAACTTTTTTAGGATAGTCACGTAGTCTCATTTGCCCCTTTGTGTAAACCTCGCAAATAAATCTATCCAGTTGCTTCTGATAGACTGGTCGCATGCGAATAGTGTTCTTGATAATTTCATTGGCCGGATTTTCACCTGAACGAACAATGACCTCTTCCATTGTAAAATCAACAAGGCTTAATACAAAATCAAGCTGAATCTCCTTGTTTTCTTCGATCTTAATATTTCTTACATCTCGTTTATATCCCACGTGTTGAGCGATAAGTGTATAATTGCCGGGAGAAAGATTCAAAAAATATTTTCCCTCGAGATTGCAGGTCGTTCCACCTTTTTTATCCTTTATTAAAATAGAAGCATTTGGTAGCGGATTACCTTTATCATCTTTTACAATACCTGAAACCGTTTGAGAAAATGAAGTCGCAGTTATTAAAGTGAGTACAAAAAGTTGAAAAATTATTTTCATAGACCAGGTTATCAAAATTATTTTTTTGGGTTTGATGAACGAAGGTAACTGCCACTAAGCGCTGAAAAGCCTGCCACAAGTCCACCAATAAAAGCCGTTACGATCATCAGCAACCATTTTGATCCACCCAATGGTAAGATCGAGGCGATCTTTACGGATAAAACTCCTTCATTTGCAAGATCCATCCAGAAAGCTAGTACAAACCAAAGAATAAACAATGCTAAAAAACCGGCGGAAAATGCTTTGAACCCTCTTTGATGGATCAATACTGCTACCAGGAAGGCAATAACTGCAAAAAACCACCAGTATGAAATATAAATACCGGCAATAAAACTTAATAAAGCAGTTAATAATACAGAGTTAAAAAATTTCATATCGGGAAATTTCAAAGTTTGTCAAGTGTCATTTTCCATTTGGCTTTTTTATCCAGCTTATCACCTCCATGCATGAACCAAATACTATAATATTTTCCAGCCGCCCATTGATCAACAAATGAATCATAATATTTACTTCCGGGATTGCCGCTTTGTCCGCCGGGATAAACACCATAAGCTTCAATCTTATCAGTTAATTGAACGATCATTCGCCAACTCGGGCCATGAAAATCTTTTGTTGCATTGATAATATTTCTACCACCACCAACAAAAAGATGAAACCTGCTTAATGCCGGCAGACGAAGTAGGTGACGAATACCAGCATCTTTGTATTTTGACCATTCAAGTTCGTTATTCGCTTCGGCTTTTGTTAAAACAGGGACAGCCTTTCTAAATGCAGCCATCACCACGTCAGTTGTTGTTTCCTGGTTAGGCGTATTAACATTATCGATAAATGAATAAGCAGAATCCCTTAACAACGCTTCCACCAGTGTATATTGCTCGGGCCAATCGAACGGTATAGCAACTTTTGAAAACTCATCGAAATAAATTTCTACCTCCACGCTATCCAGCCAGTTACTAAAAATAGCAACTCCTTTTTCGTCGGGATCATTTCTTTTATTCCAGCTCTTAACTATGTCCAAAAACTTCTTCTCCTCACCACTAAGTTTTGATTGATCTGTATTCTTTAAGAGTATCGGCAACGCAATTTCAGCAAGAACATTATAATTTTCTGTTTGTAGCTTTTGCATATCTGCAGGTGTAATACCATTCATCTCTCGTAAAAAACGATTGATAATGTAACCACGATACAGATCATGATGCCCACCGATGTAATATGGATAAGCTGTATCTGCAGGCAATTGATTGGCACTGCTTACAAAACCCCTTTCAGGGTTTATCACATGTGGATTTTCTTCCATCGGAATATAACCTTGCCACATATAGCTGCTATCAGTTCCTGGCATTACAAAATCTCCCTGTCTTTTCCATTTGGCTGGAAAAACTGCCTGTTGCCAAATAGCGATATCTCCGCGTTTATCTGCAAACAAACAATTTTGCCCCGGACAGGATAAATAAGGCAATGCTGCTTTATAGTCATCAAGATTTTTTGCACGGTTCAGTTTATAAAAAAGCATCATTTCATTTGATGGGTCGTGTGCCTTCCACCTTACTGCATAATATTTATCGTTGGTTGCTCTTCCGCCAGAATAAGACTTGTCATACATCACCGGGCCGAAAATTGT